>NZ_BORE01000015.1:0-145220 GCF_018333015.1 Bacillus sp. J14TS2
GCGTTCGTCCTGAGCCAGGATCAAACTCTCATAAAAGTGTTGTTTCCTACTCAATTGCTGGCAATGGTTCAAAACCATTTATCCAATATTTATTGACGTTCGTTTCGTTCAGTTTTCAAAGATCAAACTTCCTTAACAGCAACTTTACTAGTATAGCATTTGTAACTTTCACTGTCAAGAACTTTTTTTGGAGCGGGTGATGGGAATCGAACCCACGACAACAGCTTGGAAGGCTGTAGTTTTACCACTAAACTACACCCGCATTAAAATGGCGCGCCCGAGAGGAGTCGAACCCCTAACCTTTTGATCCGTAGTCAAACGCTCTATCCAATTGAGCTACGGGCGCATATTATAAGAAGTCGATAATGCGGTAGAGAGGACTTGAACCTCCACGGGGTTATCCCCCACTAGGCCCTCAACCTAGCGCGTCTGCCATTCCGCCACTACCGCTTAATTAAGCGACAAGAAGTATTATACCAAAAAACTTTTTCCAGCGTCAAGGTTTTTTTCGCTTAGGCGTAAAGACTTTTTCTCGTTGTAAAAAATCAAAATGGCTGGGCTAGCTGGATTCGAACCAACGAATGACGGAGTCAAAGTCCGTTGCCTTACCACTTGGCTATAGCCCATCAAATATGAAGAATATTATCTTAACATACTTTCTATCAATAAGCAATTAATAGATTTTATATTAACACCTTCAATAGAAGCATTACTCTATTAATGCATTCTATCTAAAAAAGAAAAGTGACCCCTACGGGATTCGAACCCGTGTTACCGCCGTGAAAGGGCGGTGTCTTAACCGCTTGACCAAGGGGCCTTAAAAATATGTAATGGCGGAGAAGGAGGGATTTGAACCCTCGCGCCGCTTACGCGACCTATACCCTTAGCAGGGGCACCTCTTCAGCCACTTGAGTACTTCTCCGAATATATCATTAAAAAGGTATCAGACAAAACTCCGCAGGTAGGATTCGAACCTACGACCGATCGGTTAACAGCCGATAGCTCTACCACTGAGCTACTGCGGAATAAATGACTCTTATGAGTATACAGAGCGAATAGAATAATGTCAATAGCACTTTAATTTTTTTCAAAAAAATAGTTTATTGATGTGAAATTATACCATCCCTTCTTCAATTCCCATTTTTAAGATAACCACTGGGTTTTTGAGAAAATGCACGTTTAATTTTACCCTACGGTCTTATAGCATGTTAGAAGCGATTTGAATTCATCTTGGTATTATTGTTATATTGGATGGCATGTGCCGCAATATTCGCAACACTCACTGAAGACGAACTTTAACTTATGAATGGGGTTGATTGTATGGGATCTGAAAATTTAACAGATCAAAAACCAGAAATGAATGATGATTTTTCACTTGAGAGCGTTCCCCGTTCGCAACGGAATATGGGATGGATTAGCATTACAAATATTACCTTTGGCATTGCAACGGCCATCTTCTATTTTCAAATGGGGAGTGTGATGGCCCTTCAATTTGGTGCCATGAATGCCATTATATCAGCCCTTTACGCCATCATCGTAGCAGGGATACTCGGTACCTTTATTGCTTATTTATCAGCTAAATCAGGGATGAATGTCAATTTAATGTCTAGAGGTGGGGGATTTGGCTATATCGGTGCCTCTCTTACCTCTTTTATTTATGCAACAAACTTTATCATGTATTGCGCACTTGAAGGAATGATATTGGTTTCAGCTGTACACTCCTTTTTTCCGATTATCCCCGAATGGGCATTAATTCTTTTCTTCGGAACATTAGTAATCCCGCTTAATTGGTTTGGTATAAAACAACTAGATAAGCTTCAAAAGTGGTCTTTGCCTCTATTTTTCATTTTCTTAATTGCCGCGATTGTAGTATCTGCGAAGACTCCTTCCCTTTTTGCAGGCAGCTTTTGGAGCTATATGCCTGAGAACGTTCAAGTAGGCGGGACAGCATTGCTGTTATGTATCGGCATGCAGCATGGGATTATGGGACTTACCCCACTACTTGCTTCAGACTACACACGTTTTCTAAAGCCAAAGGATACCAAAGGCGGAATCTTTGCGATTGGTTTTATTCCTCAAATATTTTGTTTCGGTGTGATGGGAGGTTTAGGGATTTGGTTTGGCGTTCGATTAGGCGAGCCTAACCCTGGTGTGTATATTGTACTTCTATTAGGTATCTGGGGAGCTCTATTTACAATGCTAACTCAAGTTCGGATCAATATCACCAATATTTATAGTGGTTCACTATCACTATCTAACTTTTTCGAAAATGTTTTTAAATTTACGCCTGGAAGACGCTTTTGGGTTGTGATCACTGGTGTATCGGCTATGATCTTAATGTTAGGTGGAATTGTAAATCATTTAGATACAGCCATGACCTTTCAAGGGGTCTTTTTATTAACTTGGGCGTCTATTCTTGTTACAGATGCTTTGATTGTAAAAAAACTGCTTAAAATTGGGCCAGGCTATTATGAGGCTAGACAAGATAATTTATATAAATGGAATCCAGTTGGGGTTGTCTCTTTACTTGTGGCAAGCGGGCTAGGGACTGTAGCGGCTATTGGCTATATGGGGACATTTTTACAAAGTACCGCTGCCTTTTTCGCAGCTATATTAGCAGCCCTTCTGACCATTCTGATTGCGATTCTGACAAAAGGAAAGTATTACGTTCGAAAGAAAGCGAGGAACATTCCAAAAGAAGATTACATCGCCTAAAGAGAACAAAAGCGCAAGCGCCCGTTTAGCGACGTACAAACTTTCATAGTAAGGATGAACAGCTAAAAACGCGCCGTCCTGGCGGCAGACTCAAACGCGACGACAATCGCAACGTCTGCACTAGTACTTCCTGTACGTCGCAGCGCTGTTCTGACCTACATCCTGTAGCCCTGAGATAAAGGATACATGAAATGCGAAAGACGGCCGATTAGGAGCGACAAGCAAATGTTCCTGAAACAAAGAAGGGTGAATTTCCCCTTCTGCGATTCAGGGTTATTTTGCGGAACATCGGTTAAAGGCTCGACGTCCTGTCGAAACACCGATGGACTCGCATCCTGCGAGTCTCTCGCTCCTGCCGTCTGCAGCTAGACAGCACGGCGAAGAATAAGCCGATGTTGACTTACGCAAGCAGAAGCTGAAAGTTTGCTGGGCGCTGAAGCTAGACGACAAAAATCAAAATTACAACTTACCCACAAGCGACAATTTTATAGTTTCCTTAACAAGAACAAAAGCGCAAGCACCTTGTCGATATGAATTTGGACCTTAAACCAGAAGCATGGATGAGCAAATCATTCATACTTCTAATTTTCTTAGCTTCCCTTTGCATTTTCCACAGACAAAACGAGTTGTATTCACCCTACGTTTTCTTTCATACATTTGAGCGCAATCTTGACATTGATATTTATGGATGATCCCTTTCGTTCTCTTCTCTATTTTCAGTGGGGTGCAATGACGCGGAGCCCCGACTTTCTTCATTAACTTTTTAAAATCTTGATCTCGATGCTGATACCCTTTTCCCTCAACATGCAAATGATAATGGCAAAGTTCATGCTTAATAATTCCTTCTAGTTCCGATATGCCATGCTCTTCCAAATACTTGCGATTGATTTCTATATTATGAGAGGTTAGCAAATAGCGTCCTCCCGTTGTACGCAAGCGAGCATTGAAAACAGCCTTATGCCGAAACGACTTATGGAAATACTCTGCTGATAATTTCTCAACTAAAAATTGCAATTCTTCATTGGTCACTTTAACACCCTCTTACGAAGTACGTTGGAACCCCTCTCGTTTTTCCCACATATAATGAAGCAAACTATTTATAGAGGATGTTCAAAAAGTACGGATCAAAGGCTACATGCACGACATCAGTGTCGAACGTCGAGAAGTCACCACTTCCTACAGAAGCTCGTTGGCTTGCCTTTCCTTCCGCTACTCAATGATTTGAACACGCTCTTATAGGAGGTTTTTGAATGCCTAGCTGGTTTGTACATCAAATGCAAAAGGCCTTTTTCGAAAAAAATCTCTATCAAATCAAATTATTAAATCAATGCTGGCACTATTATAGAAGGAAACACTGCGAATGAAAATGCAGTGCTTCCTTTTGTTTATTCTCCGGGTGAAAGCATTGTAAGTGAAAGTCTTCCCTTCTGTACATCCACTTTTTCTACCCAAACCGTTACAATATCTCCAAGCGAGACAACATCTAAAGGATGTTTCACGAATTGTTTACTTAGTTTAGAGATATGCACAAGTCCATCTTCTTTTACACCGACGTCAACAAACGCACCAAAGTCCACTACATTTCGCACTGTACCTTGCATCTCCATGCCAGGCTTTAGATCCTCTAGCTTCAATAAATCTTTTTTCAATAATGGCTTCGGCAGCTCATCTCGTAAATCGCGTCCCGGCTTCATCAATGCCTCTATGATATCCCGTAATGTTAAAACACCAAGGCCTAATTCAGCCGCCATCTTTTCTTGATCAAGCTTTTTTAGTGCATCGACCAATTCTTTACTGCCTATATCTTTTGTTGAGAATCCAAGTTGCTTGAGCAAACTCATCACTTCATCATAGCTTTCGGGATGAATAGGTGTTACGTCCAACGGCTCTTTTCCATCAAGGATACGTAAAAAGCCAATCGCTTGTTCATACGTTTTCGCCCCTAAACGTGGGATTCCTTTCAATTGTTTCCGTCCTGTAAACTTCCCATTTTCTTCCCGGTACTTGACAATATTATTCGCCACAGTTTTGCTAAGCCCTGACACATATTGTAAAAGAGAAGGTGAGGCTGTGTTTACATTCACGCCAACTTGGTTCACTGCTGTTTCGACAACGAAGGTTAATGATTCGTTTAATCGCTTCTGCGAGACATCATGTTGATATTGACCGACTCCAACTGATTTTGGATCGATCTTCACCAGTTCCGCCAAGGGATCCTGCAGTCTTCTAGCAATCGAAGCGGCACTTCTTTCCTCAACTTGAAGATCAGGAAACTCCTCTCTCGCTAATGCAGAAGCTGAATACACACTTGCCCCTGCTTCATTGACGATCACATAAGCTAGATTTTCCTTCATTTCTTTTAAAATATCTGCCGTAAATTGTTCAGTCTCTCGGGATGCCGTTCCATTCCCGATCGCAATCACTTCAATTTGGTACTGTTTTAATACCTGCATCATCTTTTCTTTTGCCTCAGCACGCTTGGCTTTGGGCGGATGCGGGTAAATAACATCGATATGTAGTAATTTTCCGGTCTCATCCACAACGGCCAATTTACAACCTGTCCGGTAGGCTGGGTCAACACCCAATGCCATTTTTCCTTTTAGAGGGGGTTGCAGGAGTAAATTTCGTAAGTTCTCTGAGAAGATATGGATGGCTTGTGCTTCTGCCTTTTCAGTCAATTCATTTCGAACTTCACGTTCAATCGCTGGCTCAATTAAACGTTTATATCCATCTTCAATGGCTTCTATGATAACACGCGAAGCAATGGATTCT
Organism: Bacillus sp. J14TS2; assembly: GCF_018333015.1. Classification (NCBI taxonomy): domain Bacteria; kingdom Bacillati; phylum Bacillota; class Bacilli; order Caryophanales; family Bacillaceae; genus Bacillus; species Bacillus sp. J14TS2. Next base: position 5,488 of record NZ_BORE01000015.1, read on the forward strand.
TTCTTTTTGATTACCCTTCTCTCTATATATGAAAGGATTTTTTCTGGGTCCATTTTAATGGAGACCTTTAAGATTTCTTCCTTTTCTCCTCTATTTAATGCTAATGTGCGATGAGGAACAATTTTTTTCACAGGCTCCTCATATTCATAGTAGTTTTCAAAGACCTTTTTCTCGTCCTGATCTGTGTTTTTTCCCACAGAAGTGATCATACTGGCGTGGAAAAATTCCTTTCTGATCCATTGGCGAATGGCCGCATCATCCGAAAATTGTTCAGCAAGTATGTCCTTTGCCCCTTGAATGACGGTAGCAACGTCTGCTACTTCCTTTTCCTCTGAAATATATTTTTCTGCTTCTTCTTCCACGCTGCCATTTACTGGAAAATTCATAAGCCATTCCGCAAATGGTTCTAACCCTTTCTCTTTTGCAACAGCGGCACGAGTACGCCGCTTCTGTTTATAAGGACGGTATAAATCTTCAACAATTTGTAGCTGGTCCGCTTTTAAAATCGCGACCTGTAATTCCTCTGTTAATTTTCCCTGTTCCTCAATTAAGCGAATGACATCTGTTTTACGTTGCTCTAAATTTTGCAGATACGTCCATCCATCCAAAATCCCTTTAATTTGTACTTCATCTAATGCACCCGTCATTTCTTTTCGGTAACGTGCGATAAATGGAACAGTATTTCCTTCTTCTAAAAGTTCAATGACACTGGATACTTGTTTTTTCGATAAATTGAGTTCTTTGGCAATTTTTCCATGTAAATCAATATTTTGTTGAACTTGTATCACACTGGTCCCTCATTTCTCTTTTACTAATACTATTTTATCATAAAAGTGAAACTTCAATCAGTCGAGGTTTCTCTCATTCCCACTGATTGAATACGATTCGATAGAAAAAAGCTCGAGTATCACACTCCAGCTTTTTTCTATCGATACTTTATTTGAAAATAACAGAAATAGCATCCTTAAGCTTCATATTACTATCGACCTCATAGGAACCTGGTTTTAATTTCTTCTCCAGTTTTTGTTTTTCTACCTCATTGACGAAATCCATTGGGTCTTTAACAATTTTCGCCTTTTCTAGAGCTCTTCCTACATCAATACTTGTCATTCCGTCTGAAACAATAATTGTCGAACGATAAACAATTTTTTCTTTCTCAGCTTCTTTTGGCTCTTCTTCCGCTGCTTTTTCATCATCTTTAGTCTTTTCAGTCGCAGCAAGTTGTTCATGCCATTCTTCTTCAGTGTGGATGACATATCCCTCTGAAACTAACGTTTTTTTCATGTCTTCTACCGACGGTTTTTCAACCTCTTTCGCACTTGTTTCATCATTAGTAGAATAGTAGGCAACCCCACACAAACATGCAGCAATAATAAGGCCAAAAGCAAAGCTACGCATTGATTTTGCTGACATTATTTACTTTTCTCCCCTTCCTTAACCACCATATAAGGAGTAAGTAATTGTTCCATTTCTTGTTTAGAGAGTCCTTTTTGCGCTGCAATATTTTCTAAGGAATAGCCACGTCTATGAAGATCAATCGCATCTCGCAGCAAAATTCGACTTTTAGAAGAACTGGATGGGATCTTTAATTCCTGTGCATCTATCTCCCTATCAATTTCAAGAAATCGAACTTTTTGTTGTAATTTATACAATTCATCTGTCATTGTAAGAGAAAGCTGATCTACTTCCCTCTCTACCTTTGATGAATTCCGTCGCGTTTTGACAAACGATAGAATTAGGAGTAACACGGCCAATCCTAGTAAAATGGCTAACATCCATTCCATCATTTTCGATCACTTCCTTTACTAAATCTAACGAATACCCCCTCTATAATTTGAACTAAAATCCACTTAAAAGCAAGAATTTATTCAAATTGTAATCAATTTGTGAGAAATCAAAGAAGGATTTTCGACAAATTCCGGGGCGTGCCAGGCATGAACAAAAGCGCAAGCGCCTTGATCAAGGAAGAAAGGCTAAATTCGCGCCGTCCTGGCGCAACGCCGATGGACTCGCATCCTGCGAGCCTCTCGGGGCTAGGCGCTGGAGCTGGATGTCGACCACAACATAATCTACTTATCTACAAGCGACCATTTTTTGGTTTCCTAGGCACCGAAAAAGGCCCCTACTCTTAGAGTAGGGTGCCGACGATAAAGGACATATCGTCTGTTGTATTGACTTGTTTTGCTTTTAGCTGATCTGTCATTGTCCAAACGGAATGGTTTCCCCCGAGTAATTCACGGGTTTTGACATTAATGAAACCATCAGAATGAAGAAGGAATTTCGACTGTTCTTCATAGGGGTATTTATGAGTATGAAACTTCTGGGGTCTACCGGAGAGATAGCCTGTCACGGGTATAGGGTAAATTAATTTACCTGCTGGTGTATACACGTAAAAGCGGAGATTGCCTACACAACTATATTCAAACTCGCGTTTACGAAAATCAACTTTTAGGATCCCTACAGCTGCTCCGCGCTTCCGCAACAAGACTTTGTTGCTGTAATCCATTAATGTATCGACGCTTTCTTCTGGATTAGCTTCTACTATAGAAGTAACGGCCTTTGCAGATTCATAAGCATATTGGCCACTTCCCAGTCCATCGGCTAAAACACAAAGAAAATAATCATCTTGCACATCTAAATAGAATGCATCGCCACAATATGGATTACTACCTTTTGCCGTTTGAAATGCATGGACCTCTATTTGTTGTCTGTCCAAATGGATCATGGAGAGAATTTCTCCGTATGTTTGTTGTTTTCAAAAATGGCTTCTCTCAGTTTTTTAATCGCTTTTCTTTGTAAACGGGATACATGCATTTGGGAAATCTCTAACATCTCTCCAGCTTCTTTCTGACTTTTATTTTCTAAGTAGGTATATTGGATAATTTTTCTTTCCCTATCCGATAAAACGTGCAGGGCTTCTTCCAACACAATTTTTTGGTTCACTTTTTCATAACCATCATCAATACTCCCTACAATATCCAATAATGTAACAGTACTACCATCTGCATCTGCTTCAATGGAGTGATCCACAGATAAAGCTTGGTAGCTTTTTCCCATTTCCATTGCTTCCAATACTTCTTCTTCTGTTACTTCTAGGTATTGAGCAATTTCTGGAATTCTCGGTGAACGTTGCAGTTCCCTTGTTAAATCTTCCACAGTCGATTTAATTTTAGGACCAAGTTCTTTTATGCGCCGTGGTACATGAACGCTCCATGTTTTGTCTCTTAAAAATCGTTTGATCTCCCCGATAATCGTAGGAATCGCAAAGGCTTCAAACGTTTTTCCATAGCTTTCATCATAGCGACGAATGGCCCCAAGTAATCCAATGACACCAACTTGTACAATATCTTCGTGGAAGGATTTTCCTTTGGAATACTTACGAGCAATGGATTCAACCAATTTCTGATAATGAAGCACTAATTCATTTTGAGCTTCTTCATCTTGATGCTCTTGGTAAGCTTTGATCCATTCATTAATTTGATTTCTATCATGATCAGGTTGAGATTGTTTCAACATCACTCTCCACCTGCTCTCCCTCAAGGAATTTTGTCATAAAGACTGTTACACCCTCATGCTGGTGTATTTTTACCTCGTCCATCAAGCTCTCGATCAAATAGAGTCCTAAGCCTCCTTCACGAAGAAATTCGGCATCTCCTCCACTTTTATATGGACCAATTTCCCTCCGGATCTCTTCAAGATTAAAACTTTTTCCTGAATCGGCAACCATTGTTTCAAGTTTGTCTTCATGGAGCGCAAACCCAACCACAATTTCTCCGCCCTCTTTTTGCTTATAAGCATGTTGAACAGCATTCGTAATGGCCTCACTTACAGCTACTTTCAAATCATCAATCGCATCATATGTAAAGCCCATTCTGCTTGCTAATCCTGATAAAGTGAGCCGGATCACGCCTACATATTCTGGTTTTGCAGGAATTTTCATCTCAATGTAGTCAAATGCTTCTTCCATGTTAAACTCCACCTTCTACCTCGGTATTGACATCCATTACATCTGCTAATCCAGTAATATCAAAAAGTCGTTTTAAACGATCAGACATTCCCTTCAAAACAAGTTCCCCATTATGCTCTTTTAATGTCTTAAATAGACCTACAAATATGCCCAAGCCTGTACTATCCATATAATTTACCTCTGATAGATCGACAACTATTTTCATCTCAGACTGTTCTGCACGTGGCAGCAGTTCATCACGTACTGTCGGAGCTGTATAAGCATCTATTTCACCAGCTAGTTTCGCTATGATTCCTGTTTCCGTTTCTTCTACATCTATTGAAATATTCACTATCCATTCACCCCTTAAAAGGTTCTGGTATTTCTTTTACCCCGTTTGAATTAAGATAAAACCTGTTAGTGAACTCTTCTTAAAATAATAAGTGTAAAATCGTCTCTTAGTTCAAAATCTTGAAGTCTTTCTAAATCCTTATAAATGTTCGTGACGATTTCTTGGGCTGACATATGTATATAATCATAGATCATAGCCATTAGATCCTCTCGCTCAATAAATCCATCTTGTGTCCGACATTCTGAAACACCATCTGAGAGAAGGATGACCATATCTCCAACCTCAAGCTGATAGTCGAATTCTTTATATTTCGTTCTTTTATCAATTCCGAGTAATAATCCTTTTGCTTCTAAATCTTGAAACGTCTGCGATTCAGACATATAGAAAAAGCCTGGTTCATGCCCTGCTGAAGCATAGGTAAAATAATGAGATTTTGGATCATAGACGCCATAACACATTGTAATAAACATACTGGGATCCACGTTTTGTTCTACAACGCGGTTAAGGCTTTCTAATATGTCCTTTGGGGCTTTTTCCCCTTCCGGAAAGCTATCCATTCCGTATTTAATCATGGACATGGATAATGCGGCTGGGATTCCTTTGCCAATGACATCTGCGATCGCCACCCCAAGACATTGATGTTCATCTTTAATAAAATGATAATAATCTCCATTCATCTGTCTTGCAGGTACACTAATCACACCAATTTCCAATCCATCGATCTGAGGCTTTACCGTCTGTAACAAAGTTTGTTGCATCTTAGCAGCTACCTCAATTTCACTTTTTAAAGCTAGCTGTTCTGTCCGTAAACTTTGATGCTCTCTGTACGCAAGACCATATCCCATCATCACTTCCAGCAAAATATCAAAGGAATATAAGACGTTTTCCTCTTGGTAACCATTCTCCATAATCACTGATTTATGTAAGCTGATTATTTCTTCTGGAGAAATATGATGTTCAATTAATTTTCTACTTAATTTCTGCCCTTGGTACAAAGTCTGTTCATTTTTGTCCTCTAAATATTTACTCATAATATCTCTATATTTATCTTCCAATGTTTCCCTAAACCCCATGCCGATAAATCCTCCTATCGGAGCCATTTCACCGAAGTGATTTCAGTTCCTTCTCCAACCTTGGAGTGAATGTCGAATTCATCCATTAGCCGTTTCACACCAGGAAGACCTGCTCCTAGCCCTCCTGATGTCGTATAGCCATCTTCCATTACCCTACGAATATCAGCTATTCCCGGCCCTTGGTCTTTTGCAGTAATTTTCACACCGCTTTTTCCTTTTTCGTAAAATTTATCGATGCAGACTTCGCCTTCACCTGCATACAAGAAAATATTTCTTGCCAATTCGCTGATCGCAGTCGTGATTCTTGCCTGGTCGACCGTCCCAAACCCAAGCTCCTTTGCCACATTTCTGCCTAATTGGCGAACTGCTACTATGTCCCATTCATTTAATATTTTAACGCAGGACTGCAGCTCCATAGGCTACTCCCCCAGTTCCTGTTGTAATTTATCTAAACCGTTTTCCAAATCTATTGCTGTCATCACATCATCCAAACGGATACCAAGCTCGAGTAACGTGATAGCGACGGATGGTTGAATACCTGTAATAACCACCCTTGCTCCCATTAGTTTAGACATTTCAATCACATCGCCTAGTACCTTTGCAATAAAAGAATCGATAAAATCAATCGATGTAATGTCAATCACGACGCCACTGGCGTTTGTCTGATGAATCATTTGTAGTAAGTCTTCTTGAAATTGTAAAGCAGTCTGATCATCAAGTTCCCATTGGATCGAAACAAGTAGATATTTGCCTAATTTTAATATTGGTATTCTCAATCTACACCCTCCATTACGACAATTTCCCTATTAGTATATGCAAGAGCTTGTGCAATCCCCTTCCGCAAGGTACTCGTGGTTGTAATATGGTTTAGATCAATACCTAAATTCACAATCGTTTGAGCAATCTCCGGACGAATTCCAACAAGCATACATTTCGAGCCCACTAATCGAACAGCATCCGCTGCCTGGATAATATGATGGGCTACCATTGTGTCCACAACAGGTACACCGGTAATATCAATCAAAACAACATCCGAGCGATGCTTCACGACACCACTTAATAGATTTTCCATTATTAACCGAGCACGTTCCGTATCAATTGTTCCCACAAGCGGCATAATAGATATTTTTTCAAACACTGGAATTAACGGTGCTGAAAGCTCTTGTAGTGCTACCTTTTGCAACGTAATCGTTTTTTCCCAGGTGTCTGAATACGTATTAATCATCTGATCTTGTAAAGGAGCAAGCCATGATTCAAGATCTAATACTAATTTTTTCATTTGGTCTTTTGTAAGATCACTCTCTGTCACCATTTTTTCAAAAATAATGCTTTGGTAGATTCGTACCCCCGTTGTTAAATACGTAAGAGGCCAACCTAATCTAATAATGCTTTCTCCAAAATCCTTCACCTTTTCATTGTACGTCTCATTAGAATCAACAATATTAGAGACAATCACATCTAAAAATTCTTTACTAGTATTATAGAATACATTATCTGAAATTGTATTGAATGAACGAGAATCCCCACGTTCTCGCATTTCATCCATCCATTCTTCTACAATGTCTCCCCCATAATTTTGTACATAACGAACAATTTCTCTCTTCATCGAACTGTCTTCCTCCTCTTATTGGCCAAATCTAGAAACAAAAGCGCAAGGGGGGTCATGATGTAAGAAGAAAAGCTAAGATCGCGCCGTCCTGGCAGCAGATTCAAAGCGCGACTTCCTATCGCTTCGTCTGCACTTAGTACGTCTTGGACGTCGCAACACCTTTCTGACCAACATCCTGTTGCCCTCCGACAAATAAATGTTCCGGGACAAAAAAAGTCCGATTTTGACTTTTATTGTCACCGGTTATTTTAGTAGAACAGCGACTAAGGTCGCCAAGTCCGCATGTCTTCTCCGATGGACCGCATCCTGCCAGCGTCTCGCCGATGGTGCCTAGAGTTAGACATCAGCCGTGCCTTCCTGTAAGTGATTCGCAGGTCGAAAATTTAATTTCTTAGACCATAAAAAATAATATTCACAGATGTGAATAATTAATTTCAAAAGCAGACAGCTGCCATTTCTCCAAACTCTATTTTAACAATGGCTTGTTGAAAAACTCAAATACTAACACATTTTACAAGTGAGAACAGGAAAAAAGTTATATTCGCTATGACCAGATTAAGCGTAGTCTTTTTGACTATACAACATCGTAAATTATTTTATCTGCTCAAAAAGGCGCTTTTGTTTTTCAACAATAAAGCGCCCTAAAAATCGATGAGTCCCAAACTTACTTGTAAGGCTTCATCTACTTTTTCCATCATTTCTTCGTCTAAATGTGTAATTTTATCTGTTAGACGTTGTTTATCCACCGTTCTAATTTGTTCAAGCAGTAGGACTGAATCCCTTTCAAAACCGTACTTTTCGGCATCAATTTCCACATGTGTGGGCAATTTGGCTTTTTGAATTTGCGCCGTTATAGCAGCAATGATGACAGTAGGACTAAATCGATTTCCAATATCATTTTGCAACACTAATACAGGACGCACTCCGCCTTGTTCTGAACCGACTACTGGTGACAAGTCGGCGAAATACACATCACCGCGCTTTACACTCAAAATACTAGCCCCCGCTTACAAGACGTTCGACTGTATTTTCTGCTTCATACTCTGCCTGAATGGCTTCGGAAGCAATTGCCAAATTGATTTTTGCCATTTCCATGTAACCCCGCCGCATTGTTTCTACAATTTGGCGTCTCCTTCGCTCACGAAGATACATTTTTGTAGCGCGATAAATAAATTCATTACGATTTACATTTTCCAATTCAGCATATCCGTCCAATTCCGCAATTAATTGTTGCGGCAAGCGAATCATGATTTCCGTTGTTCCGCTGGATTCAGACACCCACGACACCTCCACAATCACTCTAACCATTCCTGTATTATGATACCATCAATCAGCACTCGTGCAAAGACCGTTTCCAGATTCTCTTTCTATTATCAACCCATAAATCCAGTTATAATACTAATATTTCTACGTTTATCGTAATTATCCTGCTATATTTACCAAAATTTTTATCTTTTTCGCCAAAATATACGGAAAAGCGGAAGGCGACTGTTCAGCGACGTATAAATTTAAAGGCTTCTGACGAGATAAAGGAAACGTGAAATGCGAAAGACGGCTGATTAGGAGCGACAAGCAAATGTTCCGGAACCGAAGAAGGGTGAATTTTCCCTTCGGCGGTTCAGGGTTATTTGACCTCGAGCTCCTGCCGTCTGTAGCTAGACAACACGGCGAAGCATGAGCCGATGTTGACTTATCGTGAGAAGAAGACGTAAATTTGCTAGGCGCTACAGCTGGACACGGAAAAGCGGAAGCCTGTTCAGCGACGTATAAATTTTCATAATAAGGATGAATGGCTAAGGACGTGCCATCCTGGCAGCAGACTCAAACGCGACGTCCTGTCGCTTCGTCTGCACTAACACATCCTGTACGTCGCAACGTCGTTCTGATCTACATCCTGTGAGCCTAAACGTAAATACGGGGAACGCGGTGACTAATCATACATGTTACTTCGTAATTGATTGTATTTAATTTTTCCGCAATATGGTCGACAGAAATTTTCTTTTCGCCTTGCTGCCCGATTAAAATGACTTCTGTCCCAATCGCCATGGATCGCGGTAACTTAATCATGGTTTGGTCCATGCAAATCCGACCGACAATTGGAGCCCATTCATTATCTGCAATAACTTGAAAACCTTGTAGATGCCTTAACCACCCATCAGCATAGCCAATCGGTATCGTCGCAATCCATTCATCCTCCTCAGCAGTATAAGTTGCCCCATAACCAATCGTTTCACCGGCTGACAACTTTTTAATATGAATAATTTTTGTGTGCAGAGAAAAAGCCTCCCTACCTGCAAATGGAAGATCGGGTTTAATTTCAGGTGAAGGGGATAATCCATACAAGCTAATGCCAACCCTAATCGCATTAAATAGTGAGTCGTGATGATAAAGAGTTGCAGCACTATTAGCAGCATGCACATAAGGGGGCTGCGTCTTTAACACCCTCAAAAATTCGCGAAAGCGAGCTAATTGTCTTTGATAGTATTGTTCCTCTTTTTGGTCAGCTGTGGCAAAATGGGTATAAATCCCTTGGAAATAGTATGAACTAGATTTCTTGATAAAATCCTCCATGAGGGATAATTCATTTATGTCCTTTATCCCAATTCGATTCATACCTGTATCACATTTTATATGGACCGATAAGCTGGCTTCCTTTGAAATAAAGTTCTCGGCTTTTTGCAGCCAATCAAATTGATAAACCGTTAAAGAGATGCCTTCTTTTGCCGCGACATCAGCATCCTCAGGACGCGTATAACCTAAAACGAGAATTGGGGCTGTCAAACCGGCCTTTCTTAACTCTAAAGCTTCATCCAAAAAAGCGACCAATAAGCCATGAGCGCCCCCCTTTAAGGCCGCAATAGCTGTTTGTACCGCTCCATGCCCATAGCCATTTGCCTTCACTGCTGCAAAAGCCTTGGTTTCATTAGGAAGCAACTTACAAATTTCTTTCATATTATAAATAATGGCGTCTAAGTCAATTCCCGCCCATGTATCTCGATATAATTGTCGTTCATCCACCAGTAGTTCACTTCCTCAAACACAATATAAACTGTTACTATTATCAAACTCTGGTTAGTAGATGTCAATGTCCACCCTCTCGACTGGAAAACGGGGGACTTATAAAATTCAGGAAACATTCATAAAAAAAGGGGGCTTTTCCTGAGTTCTTTGCGTTTCGGGAACGGCCGGGGCTGGCGCTGTTACCCTTTTACGAATTTCTTCGACTTTCGGGAACGGCCAAGGCTAACGCTGTAACACTTTCTTGAATCTATCCAAATTACCGTTACGATCATGATAAGAATTTCCACTTTCCAAGTTCAGTCCTCTTTAAAAATCAAAAAAGGGAATTTCGTATCATATTTCGATACGAAATTCCCTTTTTCCTAGAGGTGTTTATAAATTCTTTGATGGTAATATGGCTTCTTATTATTTTACTGTTCCACCTTGCACAGATTTGGCGACCATTACCATTTCCTCAGGTGTTAGGTCAGATGATACAAGCAAATAATCCACACCTTGGTCTGTCCAACTAATCGATCCTTCTGTCATCGCTCCCATCGAAAAGCCAAAGTCAACCATTTCACCGCTTACAGGGACGACTTCCATGGAAGTGGTCAGGCTAATTTCAGATGGCTCTTGGAAAATCGTAAATGACTTATCTTCCCCAGCGTATGTTAAAATTACTCTTTTCCCATTTTCTGTTGAGACTTCTGTCTCATCTTGAAGCTCTACTCCAGGAATCTCTGCCATTGAATATTTTACAGAGAAATCATCGCTATCACTGTTACTTACACTTTGGAGCACAGGAATATCCAATTGAGCGCTTGTCATATTTTTCTTCGTATCAAAAGCATTGGAATCAAATTTGGCATCAAACTCAAATTTTGAAAACTCGACTGTGACAACGGGAGTTTCGTTGCTATCCAAAACTTTAACACTAGTAGGTTCTAATGTTCCCTTTTTTAAGGTGATTTCTTGAGATGGAAGCATCTTGCTATTCTGGTAACGCGTTTTTGTATTAAAGACAAATTGATCCTTACCGGCCTTAAAGGTTGCTTCCTTGTCTTCAAGGATATCTTTCACAAGTGACTCAAATAAATAAGCTTGGCTACTGTTTTCAGGCCATTCACTTTGAAAACGATAGCTCTTGTTTAATGCCGGAGTTAACACAAACACACCGTTTTTATTGCGCAAAATCATTTGGCTTTGATCTTTTTCTTCATTTTTTAAATGAACTCGATAATTCCCCGGCTTTTCGTGCCAAACATCGATATTATAGGTTTGGGGCTCATCGCCAACTGTTAAAGTCATTTTCGCCTCAGCTTTATAACCCTTTAATTCTCCTATCTTTTTATCTAAAGATGCTGTGACATCTTCCTGTGATTTTGCACCACAAGCAGACAGGACCACAATTGACATGAGCAATAACCCAAATATCCAAAACCCCTTTCTCATTCTTTCAACCCCTTCTTGTCCTATTTGACCATGAAAAGAAGAGAAAGATTGCCGTGAAACCATGATCTTACCCTGTTTATCCTAGCGACCGTCCCGCTCAGATGCAGTCATCATTCCACAGACAAATCTCATCTCTCCCAACGCATTAAAAATATATGAGACAAGTATAAGGATTAGACCTGATTTTCTTAAAAACTAATCATCCTTCTTCGATAATAACTTGAGCCGCTGCATATTGCTCAGTATGGGTAATAGAGAGATGCGCTTTTGCAAACACCGGCTTCTTAATACAGGGCTTCCCTAATGGATCTGGAAGGATTTCAATATCTAAAAAAGAAAGATGCGCTCCGATCCCTGTTCCCTTTGCCTTTGCATAGGCTTCCTTTGCCGCAAAACGGCCAGCAAGAAATTCTAGTTTTCTTTTATCTCCTAATGTAAAATAAAGCTCTCTTTCAGCATCTGTTAAAATCCTGAAAGGAAGTCTCTCCTGTCTCTCAGACACCTTTTCTAGCCTTTTGATTTCCACAATATCTAGTCCAATCCCAATGATCATTGCCTTCTCTCCCTTCTAAAATAATTCGCCGCAGCGTATGTATAGTACAAAAGTTGTTCTATTTTCTTCCATGCTTTATGCTAAAGGTAAGTGCCTATTTTTGAAAGTTGAATTTAAAAATGGGGTATCTAGCTCTGACATCCCCGTCATAACCAGGGATTTGAAAAATACATCAATGTATTTCATATATATTTTTTGTTGCCCAATCTCATATTACTTCCATATGTGTTTCCCGTCATTCGAAAGGAGTGTAAAAAGTATGTTCGTTAGAACAGAAAGCTTTAAGCAATTTCTAAAATTATATCCGATTATTTCAACGATTATCGCCATCCAAATTATTTTGTTTTTAATGCTGAACCTTCCTATTTTTCCAACAAGTTTATTATTCGAATCGTTAGCTGGTGTGAATTTGTTTATTCGGGAAGGTGAATGGTGGCGTTTAATTTCCCCTATTCTTGTACATGTTAATTTTACCCATCTGCTCTTTAATTCTTTTTCGCTTGTGTTGTTCGGACCCGCTCTTGAAAAAGCATTAGGAAAGCTTCCTTTCATCCTTGTCTATTTTCTAAGTGGACTTGGGGCCAATCTTGCTACTCTTTTGATCCACCCACCTAATTACGTCCATATTGGCGCTAGCGGGGCAATCTTTGGCTTATTCGGTGTTTATTTAGCCGTTATTTTATTTAAAAAAGAATATATGCCTAAGCAAGGTAAACAGGTGATTCTACCCATCGCTTTGATTAGTGTGATCATGACTTTTTTCACTCCAAATGTCAATATTACTGGGCATATTTTCGGCTTACTAAGTGGACTGTTAATCGGCCGCATTCTACTTCACTTTCGTCCAATACGTTTTTAACCATGGGATTGTCCATTATGGGAAAGGCTGTCAGCATATGATTGCGGACAGCCTTTTTCTTACTATGATTCCAGATTTTGCGATTTTACATCATCTTGTTTAGGTGAAGTGTTCGGCAAATACCATTTGTAAATTTCTTGTGCATCTTCCGCTTCTAAATGTTTCACTACAGCCACTCCCCCACCTCTGCTCATCACAAAAGTTCCGATTGTCGCTAAATGTGCTCGTTTTTGGAACCAATTTACAGAGTAATCAAGTGATTGGATGCGGTTTTTTTGCAGGTAGACAGTATGTTGCTGAATGTCCCTATATCGTAAAATAAGCTGGCGACCTGTTACTTTCCAAGCAGCTGAACGATACTGCAACACGCCCCATCCCCACATAAGTCCTATTAATAATATAGCCAAGAGGCCATAGGGCCATAGCCAGATGGATAAACCAATTGTCACCAATGTCATGACCACCGATTTGATAAAGAAATACCGTCTTTGTGCCCGTTTAGGTGCTGAATGATATTGCTCTTCAAATATATATTCAGGAAGTCCCTTCTGTAATAATCGCGGAATCTCTCTTTTCTTTACAATTGGGATCAAGACACCATCTGTTTTATTTTCATCTAGGATCGATCCGCCGGCGTATTCAACTGAAACACTCGCGTATCCAAACGGCTGTCTAAAAATACTCTCTGAAATTTTCAAAGCCTGAATACGACGGACTGGAATCGTGGTTGTTCGTTTTTCTAATAGCCCACGCGTAATCACCAGTTCATCATCGACTAAACGCAAGGTAAAATCATTGTATTTTAAATATGCCCAAACAACAGACAGAATCCAAACAATGAATAGTACAGCAAGGATAAGCACGATGATCAGAAGAAAGCCTGTTTTTATGATATCAGTCATTTCATTAAAGACTTCATCAAAAGGTATAACATCTGCGAATTGTCCAGCAAATGCCGCAACCGCTGCAATAATCACTCCCGCTCTTCCAGAAGTGGAAGCAAAGAACAATAGTTGTTTACGAGTAATTTTATACAGAACAAGGCCCTTTTCTTCCGTTTCCTCTCCGCTCGTATCTTCATTTTCCCCAGGGAGCTTTCCGGTTGATTTTGCTTCTGCAATCATTTTTCTAATCGTTGTTGCTTCGTCTTTCTTAATAGCTGTCATATCAGCTTCTGCCTCATCCGCACTTCCTGCAGCCGTTTCGACGGTCACCTTCACTAAGCCGAGCGGACGATGCAAAATCGTCTCAGAAAAATCGAGACTTTGAATTCTTTCAAAAGGAATATAGCGTTTCTTTTTCACAAACAGGCCATGTTCAATTCTTAATTCATTATCCTCTAGTCGATATGTATAACGAATCCATTTAATAAAGCTTGATACAAAGATGGATAAAAGCAAAAGCGTGATAAAGAAATAGGGACTCCAACGTATCCAGACGTTATCGGATGGATCTTTAAAGAAGAAGATAAAAAAATAAATAGCGATAGGAACAATTACGTCTTTAATGCTTTTTATAATCGTCAATAAGATCATAATAGGGTGAAGTCGTTTTGGTTCAGACATCATCTTCCGCCACCCTTGCTAAGCGCGAGATCGCATGGCGCATCTCTTCTGCCTCCTGTAAATCAACAGCTGGAATTTCATGTTGTGTCGCTGCGGTTGAAATTTGGATTGTGGCTAAACGGTATTTACGAAGTAACGGTCCCTGTGTCGTATCTACGTGCTGAACACGTACCATTGGAACTAAAGTACGAGTGATGATAAAAATGCCGTGTTGTAATTCAATTTCCTGCTCTCGCACCTCATAGCGCCAACGTCGCCATCTAATCGTTGGGATCGTGAAAACATTGAGGATCGTTAACACAACAAAGAGTCCTGCCGCAACATAGACGATCCATAGTGGCCATTTTAAAAAGTAAAAGGCAATGGCTCCTCCTATTACGACAAGCAGTATAATAATCGAGTAAATAGCGCCAGTGATTCGCCATACCTTTAAACCACGTGCAGAAATTTGCTTTGCCGGTTGTTCCATATTCATCGTTTAACCTCCCTTTTATTGACTCCTACTTAGATATACGTTTTCCCACGAAATATAGTTTCAATTTATTGGGGTGAAAGAAATCCTTGAATAGGCATAAAAAAAGCAATCGGTTTTGGCCCGATTGCTTTTTTATCCAGCTTCAGCGCCCAGCGACTAGCAAACTTTCGGTGCCTTCCTACGATAAGTCAACATCAGTTCGCCTTATCAGGCTCACTGTATTTCCTTTATCTCGTCAGGCCCCTAAAAGGTTCGTACGTCGCTAAACGGGCGCTTGCGCTTTTCTTATATACTAGGCACAGAGGACTGTGATTTATTTATGATCGCTTACCATTTTTAGCGAGGCCTACAGGATGTAGGTCAGAACGGCGTGGCGGTTGTCGTCGCGTCGTTCATCCTTATTCTGATGCTTCCGCTTTTCGTTTGTCCAGCTACAACGCCTAGCGACTAGCAAATTTACAACTTCTTCCTGCGATAAGTCAACATCGGCTCATGCTTCGCCGTGTTTCCCTTATCTTCTCAGAAGTCTTTAAATTTGTACGTCGTTGGACAGGCGTTTCCGCTTTTCCTATTACCGACGGCCACTTCTTCGTTGGGGCTTACGGTTTCCTTTATAGGATTGTGAACTTGATTTTCCGCGACGATTACGATTTCCGCTGCCACTACTGTTGCCGCCACGATAGGAATCTCGTTTTGATGGTAGTGGTCTTTCTTCGGTAATATGAACCGGTGTTTTATCAGGTTCCTTGGTTATAGTTTTTAATGCTGCAGCTACAATCGTCACAGCATCTTGATATTCAGTAAGAAGTTCATTGGCTACTACTTTATATTCATCAAGATCGCCTTCTTTAATGACCTCTTCTATTTTTTCCATGGTCATCCGTTGCTGACCTACTAATGCTTCGTCCCAAGTCGGCGGGCGCATTGGTTGCATCCGTTTTTTAGTGGTCTGTTCCACAATGCGGAGATACCCCATTTCACGCGGACTTACAAAGGTAATCGCCATACCTTCTTTTCCAGCACGTCCAGTTCGGCCGATTCGGTGAACATAACTTTCAGGATCTTGAGGAATATCATAGTTATACACATGTGTAACACCAGAAATATCTAATCCACGAGCAGCTACGTCAGTCGCTACTAGTACATCAATTTTTCCTTCTTTAAACTTTCTAAGAACAGATAAGCGTTTTGCTTGGCTGAGGTCACCATGAATCCCTTCCGCTGCATACCCTCTAAGTGTAAGAGCATTCGATAGCTCATCCACACGACGCTTTGTACGTCCAAAGACAATCGCAAGCTCAGGGGATTGAACATCAATCAAGCGAGCCAAAACATCGAATTTTTCTCTTTCGTGCACTTTAACGAAATATTGTTCGATGGATGGAACCGTCATTTCCTTCGCTTCTACTCGGATCGTTTCTGGGGATTTCATAAAACGTTCGGCGATTTTGCGAATCGGATTTGGCATGGTTGCAGAGAAAAGCAATGTCTGTCTTTCATCTGGAACACTTTCTAAAATCGATTCAATATCCTCAATGAATCCCATATTCAACATTTCATCCGCTTCATCCAAAACAAGCGTGTGAACTTGATCTAGCTTCAACGTTTTTCTCTTAATGTGGTCCAAAAGACGACCTGGGGTTCCCACAATAATATGCGGACCTTTCTTTAATGCACGAATTTGGCGTTGGATATCTGATCCGCCATAAACCGCTAATACGCGAGCTCGTGCATCTTTTCCAATTTTAAATAATTCTTCTGATACTTGTATAGCAAGCTCCCTTGTTGGGGCAATAATAATTCCTTGCACATGCGAACTTCTTACATCAATCTTTTCGATCAATGGAATTCCGAATGCCGCTGTCTTTCCTGTACCAGTTTGCGCCTGCCCTATTAAGTCTTTTCCTTGCATGCTTAATGGAATGGTCTTTACCTGTATTGGTGTTGCTTCCTCAAAGCCCATTCGATTAACTGCTTTTAAAAGCGCTGGGCTTATATTCAAATCTGCAAACTTCGTCAATGCTTCTCAATCTCCTTTGATTCTTTCAAATTGAGACACTTTTGTCTCACTACTTTATTTCCCAGTCCCTTTGCCAAAAACATCCTTAAGAACTTGGTTCAATGCAAAAAATTGTAAACGATGCTGATAATTTTATCATTAAATGTGAATGAATACAATTTTACACAAATAAAAACTTCTATTTTAACAAAAAACGGTTATTTTACTATGGATTCGATCACTTCTTCTAATTTTGCTCCACGCGATGCTTTAAAGAGAATATATTCTTTCCCGTTTATTTTTTCCGTTAATTTTTTAATTAATTCATTTTTCTCGGTAAAATCAAATACTCGATCTTGAGGAAAATGTTTGCGGGCCCCTTCAGCGATATATTTCCCAAGTTTCCCATAAGTGAAAACATATTTTATTGATTGTGGATTTAATTCATTCCCGATCTGGATATGATAGTCCTGTTCCTGTTCACCAAGCTCAAGCATATCCCCTAAAACAACCACTCGGTTATGGCTGTCTCCCATTGTTGCAAACATTGAAAGCACTGCACGCATGGATGTCGGACTGGCATTATAAGCATCATTTAAAATTTTCGTTCCCTTTATTCCATCATGCCACTCCATCCTCATATTCGATAATGCCACTAATTTTAATCCAGTGTTTATCAAATCAGAAGAAATGGCCAATTCCTTGGCAGCACTTATAACAGCTAAAGCATTCATTACATTGTGAATTCCAGCAATTGGCAGGAAAAACTGGTCATCTTCAACCGTAAATTCGCATCCCATTTCGTCCGCTTTTATGTTTTCAGGATGTATGGTATTGTTTGGTGTTTCCCCAAATGTTTGCACACGCACGTTTGACAGCTGACCTATTTTATTCTGTAAAAGTGGCTCTTCACCAGGAATAATCAATAATCCATTTGCTGTAAGACCATCCACGATTTCAAGCTTAGCCTCAGAAATGGCTTCTCGTGAGCCTAAATCTTGTAGATGAGCTTCTCCAATATTAGTTATAATCGCGACGTCCGGTTCAGCTATTTTCGAAAGTAGAGAAATTTCCCCCTTATTACTCATCCCCATTTCTAGAATGGCTACTTCAGTATCTTCCGCCATATGGAGCAAGGTATAAGGTAAGCCAATATGGTTATTAAAATTACCCTCTGTTTTATGAACCCGGTATTTTTGAGAAAAGACAGCTGCCGCAATATCCTTTGTTGTTGTTTTTCCATTGCTGCCCGTAATTCCAACTACTTTGACCGGCATTTGTTTTCGATAAGCATGGGCCAATTCCTGTAAAGCGGTATATGTATCCTCTACCATTAAAACAGGTGTGCCTTCAGGTGGATAAGGCATATCTTTTTGCCATAAAACAGCGCCTGCTCCTTTAGCAATGGCAGTTTCAACATGTTGATGTCCATCTGCTTTTTCACTTTTTAGCGGAACAAAGAGATTCCCCTCTTTAAGCATTCGCGTATCAAAGGCAATCCCTTGAATCGATTGCCCTTTATATTTCGTTACATCATTTTCTACCTTCATCATGGTAGCCAATTGTCCTACCGTTCGTTGTATCATATGGATCCCTCCATTAAAGTACGTGTTCAAAAAGAAACAAGTGCTAAGAGTACTGACTTCAACCACAAACTTTCGTACATCCAAGTTCGAGACAGCTCATCGAGTAGCGGACTTGCACAGGACATTTAGGTCAAAAGATCATTAATCTCGCAGTATCATTTTTACCGTGGTCTGCAGGGAGCAGGTCACAAAGGAATGGCGATTGTTGTCACGAACTTAGCCTTTGATCCTTTTGAACATCTTCTTAAAGCAAAGCTGTCCTAACGATCATAAACGCTAGGACAGTTGCATCTTGCTGGTTAATATCACTAATTTGCTTGGGATGTTACTGGTTAAATGTATGTGTGATGCTTTGTTGTTCTTTATGTCGTTCTAGCGCAAGCTGTACGAGGCGCTCAATGAGTACTGGATACTCTAAACCAGTGTGCTTCCATAAAAGCGGGAACATGCTGACAGGGGTGAAGCCCGGCATCGTGTTCACTTCGTTAATCAAGGTCCTTCCTTCATCGGTAATAAAGAAGTCAGCGCGCACAAGTCCAGCACAATCCAACGCTTGGAAAGCTCTCGTTGCCATGTTTCTAATTTCCGTATACTGTTCAGCGGAAATGTCGGCTGGAATAATTAAATCTGTATGAGCATCGGCATATTTTGCTTCATAATCATAAAACTCACTCTTAGGAGCAATTTCACCCGCAACAGAGCATTCAGGAAAATCATTACCGAGTAATCCAACTTCAATTTCTCTGGCCGTTACGCCTTCTTCTACAATAATTCTTCGATCATATTGGAACGCAGCGGAAAAGGCCTTTTTCAATTCTTCCCGATTTTCACATTTGCTGATTCCGACACTTGAACCTAGATTCGCTGGTTTTATAAAACATGGATAGCCAATTTCTTGTTCCACTTGTTCATAACTTCGGGTTGATGAAGCTTCCCATGAGCTTTTCGTAAACCATATATAGTTTACTTGATCTAAACCTTCTTGCGCAAATAAGTTTTTCATAATGACTTTATCCATGCCTGCTGAGGAAGCAAGGACCCCATTTCCCACATAAGGCAGGTTTAACAATTCAAGCATTCCTTGCACAGTACCATCCTCTCCATTGGGTCCGTGCAATAAGGGGAACACAACATCCAGCGTTTGTTCCTCATTAGAGGAAAGAATCGTGGATAAAGCGTTCGAACCTTTCACTTGAACAGTTTGTTCAAATTGAAGTGCCTTAATCGTTTCAACAGGTTCCAAAAGCTCAGGCCCTTTTCTCCATTCTCCTTCTTTCGTAATAAAGATCGGGTGAATCGCAAATTTTTCTGTATCCAAAGCTTGAATTACTGCTTTTGCGGTTTGTAGAGAAACATCATGTTCTGCTGATTTGCCACCGTATAATAAACAAAGATTAATTTTCATCAAAAATCCTCCATCATTTTACAATATCTTTTATTTTACCATGGATGCCTTTGGAATCTAAATATTTTCTAATAGCGTGCGGAGACTTCGTCGTTTGACATAGGTAATCATTTTATCGAGCTTTTTGAACACACATTTATAGTATATGGGCAGAGTTTTGAATCGTACCGTAAAAAGACGTAAAAAAGGTGGAGCCACTTGGTAAGTAGTTCCACGTTAATATTATATCACTTGCATTTGAGTCAGTGATTGCCACTCCCCCGTTTTTCGATCTAAAACAATCTTGCCATCAGGATGTTTGTTCTTCGATACGTCCTCAAATTCTGTTGTCATTGAATCCATATCAAAAAAATCTCCTACCACCCAGACGGGTATCTCTATCAGGGCGCGGTTGCGATTCGCCTTTTCAATCGAAATGACCAATCCCTCTTTCATCTCATTTGTAAAAGAGCGAAGAATATTTCCAGGAATCGAAGGGATAAGCTTTTTCTTTCGAAAATTTAAAATTGAAACTTCTCGCTGCTGGGGTGTTTTTTGAGAAATCACAGCTCCCAACATCGTATAAAAAGGCTCCCAAGACTGATAATATGTTTTATTCAACCAACCATCGTCTCCAGTAAGATAGACAATTTGGTTCTGAAGCTTTCGATAAAAGGGTTGTTTTAAATGGTCCTTAAAATGACCCAAGTATAAAATTTCAGCTACTTCCTGCCCGCTTAGCTGGTTAAGGCTTTCTTCTCCTGTAAAATCTAACCAACAGAAATCTCCGTAACCTTGCACATTATCTGCCGAAAGCTTTTTCAACGTATCCTCATCTACATAATCAAGCAAAGTATGCATGTTGAAATGAGATTCTTCAAATTTATGGCGAAGTAATAAGAGATTCGACAAATCCAGAGGAATTCCAGCAATAAATTGAGAGAAGGAAATACCTGAAGATAGTACAAAACGATCAGAGTCGTTCATATGAATATAAATATTATTTTGATTCTTTATAGGATTATTCAAAAAACAACCCCCATCCTCATCGTTGAACTATGCCCATACCTGCATTAGATGCTCTTTATTATATCATAATAGGAAGACTTACCTACATTACAAATATGTATCAAGTTGCATGAAATGTTGTAACCTCCTGTACCTTTGAACACTTTGTATAATTCAGCACCTTCTCTGATTGAAGTATCCCTTTTTGGGTAAAGTAAAAGAGGATATTCAAAAAGAGAAATTACACTTTAATTCGGGAGGTGAAATCTTGCTTTAGCATCGTTTCGCTTGAAAGCAAGATAACTCCATTGATTTTTTTAAATATTTTTCTTGTCATTTTATTAATCGCCTTAACCGCTTTCTTTGTTGCATCTGAATTTGCAATTGTGAAAGTACGGAGTTCTAGAATTGATCAATTAATCGCCGAAGGTAATTCTAGAGCGATTACAACAAAAAAATTGTTAGCCAACTTGGATGGTTATTTGTCCGCTACCCAACTTGGGATTACTGTTGCCGCTCTTGGCTTGGGATGGCTTGGTGAACCTACAGTACAGACACTATTCCATCCTCTATTTGAACGGTTACCTCTTTCAGATTCGCTTGTGAAAATCATTTCATTCATCCTAGCCTTTACCATTGTTACTTTTTTCAATGTCGTAGTCGGGGAATTGGCACCTAAAACGATCGCGATTCAAAAGGCGGAACAAGTCGCCATGATCGTTGCTGCCCCACTCATCTTTTTTTATAAAATGATGTATCCCTTTATATGGATTCTTAACCATTCAGCCCGCTTTATCGTAAAAATATTTGGTTTTCAACTTTCCTCAGAAAACGAGCTTGCTCATTCTGAAGAAGAACTGAGAATTATCCTCTCGGAAAGCTTGAAAAGCGGGGAAATTAACCAATCTGAATATCGATATGTGAATAGGATTTTTGAATTTGACAATCGCATTGCAAAGGAAATTATGGTACCAAGGGTAGAAGTTTATACAATCGAAAAGTCTGCAACAATTGAGGAAATCATGGAAACCATTAAGCATGAACGATTTACTCGGTATCCGATTATCGAGGGGGATAAAGATACAATTATTGGGCTGGTCAATGTCAAAGAGTTTTTGACTGACTGCATCCATGGAGATTGTCATGGTAGTGAGCCTATCATGCCTTATGTCAAACCGATTATTCGCGTAATCGAAACAGTCCCCATTCAAAACCTATTAGTCAAAATGCAAAAAGAAAGAACCCATATGGCCGTTTTGCTCGATGAGTATGGTGGAACAGCAGGAATTATTACTGTTGAAGATATACTTGAAGAGATTGTTGGTGAAATTCGCGATGAATTTGATTCTGATGAGGTACCGGAAATTAGAAAAGTTACCGAAGATCATTATGTATTTGAAGCAAAATTACTTATTGAAGAAGTAAATAGACTACTAAATATTCACCTGCTTGCGGATGAAGTCGATACAATCGGCGGCTGGTTATTGACACAAAAATATGACTTACGAAAAGGGGATACGGTCGAAGCGGAAGGCTACCAATTCCAAGTCCAGACTATGGAAGGTTCCCACATTACGACTGTTGAGGTAAGAAAAGTGCAGAAATCTTGATTTAGCTGTGGGTGGAGATGTCCAGCCACGGCTTAAGATTGCACTCTGTAAAAAAACAAAAAAATAAACTAGACATGTCCAATGTATGCCCAGTTTATTTTTCCTTATGAATGCAGTTCAGGGTATTTCCGAAGTCTATCCACATTCTCAACAACCTTACTTAATTCCAGTCTAGACTTCGTTTTCGATATTTTTACACCAATCTCCGATAGACTACATATCATTTTCTGAAGTTGGTCATGATCTCTTTGCAAGAAGATCCACCTCTTTAAGATTTGACATCTTAGTTATATTTTACCTCAAATTCTAGTGACTGTATATCGTTTTTTTTAAAGGTTAATCAATTTGTCAACTATTTTGTTCTAACTTTTATTACTTTACCCAGCTTACTTGAAAATAATCACATTTTATGTAAAAAAGTGCTGCTATAAAATGAAACTTCAATCGATCCCCACTGATTGCAAGTTGAACAAATCGGTCTTTTAATGACTGTAATTCTTGAGGTGGAGGTTAGCACAAGACAAAAACGTACATACCCTGTGTGTATGTACGCATAGTCACTGAACGATCCAGTTCTATAGAATCCAGACCTTAGTGATCTAACCGCCAATACTTTATCATTTGAGCTCCTTATATTTTTTCAATAAAGTTTCTAGCTTCAATGCCAGTCCAAGGCTGCCATCAACTTTAATTTTCCTCATCATATAAGCCATCGTGCTATTAAGTTGGCCAAATAAAAGCTGTTTGAATTCATTAAAATCCATTATAAGTCTGCATTCGTAGTTGTAAGGGCTTCCCTTTTCAACCGAGACTTTTCCTTTATTTAAGATCAGCTGATACGTACCATCCATTTCCCCAGAAAGATCAAATTGATAAACGCATTCTGAGTCCTGATGTGGTTCGGGACATTCATTCATCATGCGGACAATTTGCTCCCATATCTCATCGATGGACTGATCAACAAATTCAATGGCCATGTATTTAAATCCTCCTCAACTCTTAATGCTTTTATTATAGCATGTAAGCACATACAAATACGTTGAAATGAATTTTTTCTTAAATGTATAGTCAAAATTGTCATCTTTTCAAAGTATTTGCAAAATAATTGTGGAGAAATAAAAACAGCCTGTATGGATCGTTCTAACGCTTACCAGCCAAAGGATTTAACGGTCCTAAAAAGGTAATTCCCTTCCGTTTCTTTTTTTTGCGAGATTCCTCGATTAAGCGAAATAATTGTTGCTCTCTTTCTCTTTCCTCTATTTTTTCTGTCAATATTTCTACTTGCTTTACCAGATGATGATTCATTTCTGTGAGAGACGCTTGTTGAACTTCTAGATCTTTTATTTGGGCAATGAATTCCTGTAAATCCTTTGATTGCGATGAAGAGGAAGACTTTTTCCCTTGTCCCGCCATTAATTCTGCCGCTGATTCGACAGACATCCCTTCCTCCATTTTCTGTAACATAGAAGATAATAGGACCAGGTCTTCTTCTTTAAAAATCCGTCCATTGTTATGATGATCACGCTCAAATTCATATCCCTTTGCTTCTAATAAAGCTGCATATTTTCTTAAAGTACTTACCCCGACCCCTAAATTCCTCGCCGCCTCTGTTGTAAAAATGGACTGTTCCACTGAATCTCCTCCCGATTTTCTTGTTACTCTAAAAGTTCAATGGGATTCGCTTGATTTCCTTTCTCTAAATCTGTCACTTAAAGAGTGGTTTTGTCATTCTCACTAAATAGTTTTCGCGCCCTTTTTTCAGTATTTTCCACTTTCAGCAATTTCTGACAGATTGTTTGTTTTCTACGATGGATAAGAGTCATCAAAAAAATGGAGTTTTAAAAAGAGTTTAGTCAAAGGAATTTACGGAAATTATATGAATAAAAAGGAAGTGAATATAAATGAAAGTTTTAATTGTCGGAGCGAACGGTCATACAGGAAGATTGATCATTGATTATATGGCTACTCATACAGAGGATCATCTGTATGCAATGATTCGGGATGAAAATCAGGAAAAGGAACTGATGAAATTAGGTGCCGCCGAAGTCATTGTGACAGATCTCGAGCAAGAAATTGATCATGAAATCACCAAAGGAATGGATGCAATTATATTTGCAGCCGGTTCCGGTTCCCATACAGGGCCAGATAAAACAATTGAAGTCGATCAAGAAGGAGCCAAAAAGCTCATTGACTCAGCAAAAGAGAATCAGATCTCCCATTTTGTGATGCTAAGTGCAATTGGTGCGGATGAGCCTCAGGGACCGATCGAACATTACTTAACAGCAAAAAAGGAAGCCGATGATTATCTCATCAATAGCGGTCTTACCTATACCATTGTCCGTCCAGGTGGCTTAACTCATGATTCCTCAACTGGTAAAGTGGCAATCGCTGAGAAATTAGACATTGTTGATGAACGCCAAATTCCTCGCGGAGACGTAGCGCATATTCTGGTTGCTTCCTTGCATATAAAAAACGCACAAAATAAAATATTTGAAGTCATATCTGGTGACAAAGACATTGAAAAAGCCTTAGAAATTATCTAATAAAGCGAACCTTCAATCAGTGGGGGTTCCTTTCATCCCCACTGATTGAAGAAGACCAAAGGCTAAATTCGCGACGTCCTGTCGGCAGGTTCAAAGCACGACATCCTGTCGTTTCGCCCGCACTAGTACGTCCTGTACGTCGCAACTCCTTTGTGACCAACTTCCTGTCGGTCCGAACCAATCGGCTTTTTATGGGCAGTTATCCCCCACCTATGCTACTCCGTATTCTCTAAAGCCTTGAGGTGGGGGGGATTACTGCCCGTTAATTCGGGATAAAAAGGACTGGGATATGAATTCGGATGAATAAAACGCAAGCAGATGACAAAGTAGCGCGATCGCATCTCGAAGTTGCGCAATTCAAGTTAATTGCACCGACGACACTAATCCTAACACTAGATTAGCCAAGATATTATAATTTTCAAGACATTAAAAAGGCTGGGACATAACTAAAATGTAAGCCCCAAAGATGAACAAGGTATTATCTTAGCGAAGGAAATATACGTAGACTCCTGCGGGAAGTGAGAGTTCGGCAAGACCCCGGAAGGCGCAGCTGGGAGGCTTGCCACTCGCCCGCGGAAAGCGAAGGTATTTCCGGAGCGAGTATATACACCATACTAGTTCGTTTTTTCCTTGGTGAAAACACTTTTGTTCCTTCCTTCTTTATAAAGACGGCTCTTTCCTCGCTCTACCTGACCCAATTAACCATAAATGCACAAAAAATTCGACAGCTGTAATAAGGGCCGAAGTTAGAATAACACCGAAAAGGGTAGTAAATGCCCCCTGGAAAAAATAAGCAAAGGTATAGAGCATGATAGCTGACACCACAAAATCAGCAGCCAGACTTAGCCAAAACGTACCTCTTTTTAAAAGCGCAAATTCAAGTAAGGACCCCACCACTGCCATTGTTACACCCGTTACAATCGGCTGATAAAGATAGGGAAAATAAACCCCCGGTAATACTTTTGATGCAAGGATCAGAATGATTGGAATCACAATGATCTTTAGCAAAACATTTAGCATAAACAGTGCCTCCTTTTACCTATATGAAAAGGATGCCTATTTAAAATGAATTTATACGTTTTATAAAGGATGTTCAAAATAAGGACCAAAAGCTAAATTCGCGCCGACAAGCGCCACGCCTTTATGACCTGCGTCCTGCAGGCCTCGGAAAACGACACTAGAGATAAATAATCTTCGACTAAGTACCGACTCGTCCTATGAGCAACGTAGATATCAGCACAACAAGCGAAAGTCCATCTCGAACTTTCGCAGTACAGGATGTGCTAGTGTGGACGCTTGCGATTGACGTCAGCGCTTTTACCACTTTAGCTATTTTTCAATGTGACGGCAATAATTTCAGGGCGATTAAAGATCCGATAAGGAAAAAGACTATTTCCTAACCCTCTATTAATAATCATCGTCGTTTTTTCCACATGATGTTCCCCTGATGTATAGCGAGGAAACCATCCTTGCCCAGGAGCAATCAAGCCCCCCACTCCCGGTAATCGTATTTGTCCACCATGTGCATGGCCACTAAACACAAGGTTGACTTCATTTTCTGCATACACATCGATTAATTCTGGTCGATGTGAAAGAAGTACAGTGTACCTTTCTTGAGGAACAGTCGAAAGTGCTGCTTGTACCATTTGCTCCATCGCCTGAACAGGGCTTTGCTGTCCCATCATCAGCGGATCATCCACTCCAATAATGGAGATCACTTCACGGTCCTTCTCCAAGTGGATTGCCTCGTTCCGCAACACATGAACACCAAGGGATGATAACGTCTCCGTAATCTCGTCCACTTGATTAATCGCTACCTCATGATTCCCTATAACAAAAAAGACATCTGTGGTGGCAACTAATTGTTCAATTAAATCTAGGCTATTGGCTAAATCATAATGATTGCTATCAACCAAATCCCCTGTAATCACAACCAAGTCGGGGTTCGCTTTTCGGATTGCATTCATCAGTTTTACCTGCTTCTCTCCAAAAGTCGCCTCCTGCAAATCAGAGATCTGCACAATATTCAAACCATCAAATGCTTTCGGTATTTCTTCGGATTTAATCGTATATCTCGTTGTTTGTATCCATGAATTATTTAATTCTAAGAATATCCAAAGAACGAGTAGACAAATTAGCAATATGAATATTTTTCGAACCATGCAATAAGATCCCTTCAGTTAGACTGTACTATTAATATATTGATCATCATGACATGGTATGATTATCTTTTCAATGAAAAACAAAAGCGCAAGGCGCCTGTTATCCTTTTTTTGTGTCAATTGTTAGATTCTCTACAATCCTATCTAACTCGTCTGCCCCACCGTAAAAGGATATTGCACCTTCTGAAATGTACAACATACTGGCATCTGCTGTTTGTTCAATTTCTTCTAGCAAATGGGTACTGACAATAATCATACTATGATAAGACAGCCTGTGAAGAACTCGTTTGAAAAATAGCCTCTCCTTTGTATCTAACCCTTCAAATGGTTCATCCAAAATACAAAGTCTTGGTTGATTGATTAACGCCTGGATGAGGCCCACCTTTTGCCGCTGACCACCTGAGAGATTCCGTAGCTTTTTTCTTTTTATTTCTATTAAACCTGCATCTTTCAACCATTCCTTTATCAAGGATTTCACAAGTTGATGCGGAATGCCTTTATGAAAGGCCATATGTTTCAAATATCTTTCAATCGTCATTTCAGGATAGCCTGTGAAATGTTGAGGCATAAAACCGATGACTCGCCTAATTTCTTCCACACTTATCTGCTGGCGATGCATCCCCATTCCTGGATCCCTAAGCAACTTCGTATACGCAATATTTCCTTCATCAGGCGTAATTGCAGTGGCCATTAGCTTTAACAACGTACTTTTACCTGCACCATTTTTTCCAACAATATAAGTAAGTCCTTTTCCAAAGGAACAAGTGATATCCTTTAAGACTGGGATGCCTTCCTTCTTACACGTGATATTGTTTAGTGAAATCCTCATAACCTATTCTTCAACTGACGACTTTTTAACATCACACTACTTAATAACAGGCAGGAAATCCCCAATATAACAAGGTTCATGAGTAAGAAATTGTCATCTCCTGGTACTTGAAATAGTGAAGCGAAGTTCAAGCGATCTTCCAATAATACTTGCCCAAACCAAACAATAAGTGCAAGGGTTACTCCGAGCTTTTGACCAAGCCAAAGTGTCCCAACAAATCCAACAACACCGAAAAAAATGAGTGGCGTAAAGGAACTGAGCATATAGAAAACCGAACTTGTTTCATCGAGTACGAGCAAGCTGAGTGGCCATGCAATCACTAATTGGAAAACGAGCACAATAAGAAATCGGGTAAACATTTGTAGCATAAGCGGAGTATAACTTAATTTTTCAATAATGTCGTTTCCCTCATTTTTTGCCCGAAACGCATAGCTTATAACCGCAATCATAATGAGCGAAGCCCACTTAATCCAGATCGTAAACCCAGTTTCCCCACTTCCCCAGTTTTGGCTAATCGTGATCGTCAAGATGAGCATCACAATTCCTGTGAATAACCAACTGCGCACACCGTGAAAATTCCATTGTGATAAAAATAAGTTCGTCATTTGCGCTGAAATAGATTGCCTTTCTTGCGCTCTTTCTAGCTCTGCTCGCAAATCAATCGGCTTCTCTACTTCGCTCCCTTTTATTTTTTCAAGCAAAAGCATACTCTGTTCTCGCGTTGGTTCCGGGACAGTAAATCGGTCAAAGTGACTTTGCCACTCATTTTCTAACTTTGATAACTCATCGTTTTCCTTCATATCCGTTCCCGCCCCTTCCGCTCATCTTCAATTAAGATTCCTTCAAGCTGTTTTAAACCTCTTGAAATCCACGTTTTCACTGTATTCACAGGCACTTCCAGCGTCAAAGCAATTTCCGCATATTGTAAATCTTGATAAAACCGTAAATAGAGAGCGGCCCGATAATCAGCTGATAATCGATCTAACGCATCCATCATCCATTGGCGCTCAAGCTGATGGTCAATAATATGATAGATTTTTTCTTGACCTTCTGTCATTGTATCTGTTGAGTATTCTCTTTTTGTAGACGCCTTTCGCCAATAATCACGACAAGCATTTGTTGCGATCTTATACATCCATGGTTTAAAAGATTCAGGGACATATCCTTTTTGTCCTTGTTGATATATTTTCATAAATGTCTCTTGGACAATGTCTTCTGCTCTTTTTTCATCCTTTAGCAATCGATAGACATATCCGTACAGAGGTTTATGATACCGGAAAACAAGCGTATCTAATGCGGAGTCATTGCCAAAAGACAATTCACGCATATATTCTTCATCCTGCATGCCTATCCCCCTCCGTATGGCAAAAGAACTGAAATTTCCAATTTTCAAACCGTTTTCCTATTGGTTTTCCATATTGCTAGTCCAATGAATAATACACCTATCCCCATATAAAACAAACGATTATAGAGAATCCAATGATTTGTTTCAGCAAAAAACTGAGTTTCCCCATTCACAAATGTATACACGCTTCCATATTTGAGTAAAATGACATTCAAGTTCCCTAGCAATATCTCCCCGAATTCATAGGACATCCAAAAAAGAATACCTAGTAATAAGCCACCTACTGAATGATTCGTAAACACCGTACCAGCCATTATAAATCCAGCAAATGTAATATACATGGGGACTGCAAATGCTATACTTTGCCAAGCAAAGGCCCCCATGAAAGGACTCAAAGCAAATGACACAACACTTAATAACCCAATAAAAATAACCGTTGAAATGAATAATCTTTCCAAAAGAAACTGCCATCTCGAAATAGGATAAGTCATCATTTGCAGATGAAATTTTGAGTCAATATCAATCGACAAACACCATTGCAAAATCAGGATAAACCAAATCGGTACGACTTCTTCATAAACCATACTTGCTAGGTCTTCAACTGTATAGGTACCTTGACTATATATGACAAGCGCTGTAATTGGAATAAGCAGCATGATCAAGACCGCATATAATGATGTAAACCAGAGCTTTAAAAAGAGGCGAATTCGAATTCCTAAACCGTTCATAGCCCCTTTTCTCCCTCATATAATTGCAAAGCTGTTTTTATATTAAATTCACTCTTATCTTCTAAGTCAGCATAATACAGATATATGGATTTTACGACATCATCCAACCTGCCCTGTGTTTCATATTCATCTAAAGTATCCAAAATCTGCGGTTTCTCCGGCCACTCATACCACTTTTTAAAATTCCCCACATCTTCAAGTTCTCCTAAAACCGACCATGTCACTAGCTCAAATAGTATAGATAAATCATCGCTTCTTTTCATAGAAAAACCTGTATCTAGCAAATAACTAACTGCGGAATAAGCCACTTCTTCATCATGTTCCGAATATATCAGTTCATCCGTGCTCCATATCAAAACTTCTTGGCTTGGCGTATCTTCCGCAAGATAGGCATGCCGATCGTTCAAAATATAAATCACTTCAGGTGTCATTGGCACATCCAACCACTCTTCGACAAATGTCCATACTTTTTGATACTTTTTGATTGTTTCTGTCGTCGCATTTACTATCTCTGGATGACCAACCACTCGAATTTGCTCGACGTTCGTTTCTTTTATATTGCCACCGACCAAAGACAAACCATATTGTGTCGTTCCCTCATACATCCCCGCTCCTATTTCAGGAATTGTCAAAGCAACTGGGACGTTACTATTTTCATTCGCAAGCTTAACCGTAAAAGCTGTAGGAAAATCCTCTACAAGACTGCCATTTCTTTCCTCAAACTGTAAATAATATTCATCCCTCTCCCGCGCAACAATTAATGGGCGCTCACCAATGAGTGGATACCAAGCAGCTTCTTTTGGAAGATACACACGATTATTTCGAATAAATGAATTCTCCATATACCCTTCATAACTATATTGTAGAATATTCCCCTGATAATTTAGGTCCAAGTCAAACTGATCTCCGGGATCCATCATCTTATCAAGCTGAAGTGTAATCAAATCATGATCATGCGTACACGTAATCTCAGATTCGCTTGTACATTCCATTATCTGCAGCCCATGATACAATGTCAGCTTAACTTCCTTTGTCGGTTTATTCCCGTTATGTTTAATCGTTAGCTTACTCGCCACAGCAATTTGATTATCTGACTGAAGTTCGACATCAAGATCCGCACGCTCTATTGAAAAATCGTATTTCGTATGATCACGGTTAGATTCATAATAAGCGTTCCACCACTCGTAGTATTCCTCTAACCGCTCACTACCTTCATATCCTTCTACATATGGCTCGGCAGTCGTAACAAATTGTTTAAGTGCCTGATCATACTGCAAATAACGAACCCCTCCTAATAAAAACATCGGGACAATAACGATGGTGATTAGAATTGGCACAAGCTTTAGCTCTTTTTGGATTCTTCGATTCGGATAAAACAATATGACCGCAATAAGAATTACAAGCACTCCTAGTAAAAATATTGCAGATTGGTGCATAAATGTACTTCCCAATACACGATGTATTCCCCATATCCCTTCAAAGGGAGAGCCCACATACACCAGATCTATGGGTGTTAATAGATGCAATCTTGGATTGTCGAACCAGAGGGCAGTCCCCGTATCCGTATAATCAATAGGTAATCCTAAAGACAAAGTTAAAATAGCTGGCACTAGGATATAAGCAAAGATATTTTTCAGTGCAACTCCACATAAAAAAGCAAGTGAAATGACGAAAAACAATGCACCTTCCATTTGCATAAATACATAAAAGATATTTTTAACAACATCTCCAACAGCCATTTTTCCAGTTAGAAACCAGCCTGTCTGAATGAGTAATGTAATGAATGTAATCGTCAGCCCATACAATTGGGTTGCAAGCCATTTCCCTATCAGCCATTCTGAATTTTTCACACGATAGGTTACAACTAATGCTTCAAATTCACTTTCTCTATCCTTACTTGTCATATAAACAGCAAATAAGCCGAGCACCAATATGTTAAATAGCAACACCCAAAGAAACACACTATAAAAAGCGGCTGCTCGTTCTTGCATATGTATATTTTTGATTTCATAGGAAACGACGATATATCCCCAAAAAAGAACGTTCATCATAAGCGGAATTGCTAAAAACTTACTGCGAAGTAATAGGACAGACTCTTTTTTAAAAATTACTTTTAACATGGTTATTTCGTCACCCCGTTTATAACGGCCATATATCCATCTTCAAGCGTTGGTTTAACACGGATTGCACGAGAATCTGGTGCATAATCAGAAATAAAACGAAAAACCACATGATCTTCTTCTTTTCGACTGGAAATAATCACATGCTCTTTTTCAATTTGGTCATATTCGGCAGCTGGTACAGCTAACTCCCATACAAAATCGCTTGCGTGTTCAGCTAGTGATTCCGTTGTCCCATGAAACAGGACTTCCCCATTATTTAATACCGCCAGTTTTTCACAGCTTGATTCTATATCGCTAATAATATGTGTCGATAAGATAATCGTGTAATGCTTACTCAACTTTTCAATGATGTTGCGAAATCGAATTCGTTCAGAAGGGTCAAGTCCGGCTGTTGGCTCATCTAAAATAATGAATTTCGGCTTGCCAAGCAGTGCTTGCGCGATCCCAAGTCGTCTCTTCATCCCACCCGAATAGCTTTTGACTTTTTTATCAGCTTGTGGCTGAAGATTTACATTTTCTAAAAGCCCTTCCACCTGCTCCATTCGTTCTTTTTTATCAGTTAGACCTTTCATTGACCCAACGTAATGCAAAAACTCTCTCCCTGTAAATTGTCCTGGTGCATGGAAGTGCTGCGGTAAATAGCCGAGCAACTCCCGAACCTTGTCGCCATCTTTCTGGAGATTATGTTGATATATCGTTACTTCCCCATCCTTCCATGGAAGAATCGT
Organism: Bacillus sp. J14TS2; assembly: GCF_018333015.1. NCBI lineage: Bacteria > Bacillati > Bacillota > Bacilli > Caryophanales > Bacillaceae > Bacillus > Bacillus sp. J14TS2. The sequence continues at coordinate 38,420 of NZ_BORE01000015.1, forward strand.
ACTTAACACCTTCATTAACGTAGTCTTCCCCGCGCCATTTGGCCCAAGTAATCCAAATAGTCCTGTATCAATTTGCAAGTTGATATCCTTTAACACTTGAACCTTCCCATAAGACTTACTTAAACCTTCTATTTTTATCGTAGACATCTTGCTTTTTCTCCCCCTATAAAGCTTTCTTATCCCTTACACGAAGCAGGACTGGGGAATGTTTCAAAGAAATCAAGAAAAGCGGAAGGCGCCCGCCTATCGGCGACAAGCAAATGTTCGGATACAAAGAAAGGCGTTCTTTGCCTTTCATTGGCTCAGGTTATCATGCAGAACATCGGCTAAGTTCGCGCCGTCCTGGCGGCAGACTCAAACGCGACGTCCTGTCGCTTCGTCTGCACTAGTACATCCTGTACGTCGCAACGCCGATAGCGTCTAGAGCTAGACACCAACTCCAAGATAAGCGAGGTAATCCGCAAGCGACAATTTTATAATTTTCTTAACCTAAAAAATCCAAGCGTGCTGTTCTATCAGCACGCTTGGATTTTAGGTAGGATTTAAGCTTATTGCTCTTCCTTGTTATAATATTCAACCGCATACATTGCGCCTTCTGAGACCATTTCCGCATCGCCTTCATCAAAGGGGTTCGGATGGCCTGCTTTATCGATCATCTTTTCCTGAATTTCAGAGTTCTGTCTATTACACCATTTTTGTACAGTTTTTTTCATCTGTTGAACAGTACCTAATGTTTTATGTCGATTCTCTTCCTGTAGCAAGTATGTGGCACCGGCAATTCCAATCCCTAACAGTACATACGGGCTTAAGCTCTTTCTAGCCATAGGACTTGCCTCCTTTTCATTATTTGTTTATTCTTTACCCTATTTTTCAAGTAATCAAGCATGAAAAGAATAACAAGTCCTTTACGATTTAAAGACAATTGTGAAATTTACACTATTTTCATCCCGCTTAACGGGCAGGAATCCTCCCACCTCAAGGCTTTAGAGAATACAGAGAAGCATGGGTGGGGATAAACTGCCAGTAAAGTTTCGATTGCATTTCACTTTATGTTAGGTTCGCGGTTGATTTTTTAGATGCAGCTATTAATGCCGCTATGGTTTCCCTATCATTCTGATGAAGGGCGTCCACAATTTTACTTCCCACAATCACACCATCACAGTGCTCACTCATCGTGCTCACTTGGGCTGGTGATGAAACACCAAAGCCAGCTAATACTGGGACTTCCGCATATTCCTTCAGTCCTGCTAAGTATGCTTCTACTCCTTCCTCATATTCGCTTCTTACACCCGTTGTGCCTTTTACGGTTACCGCATATAAAAATCCTTCCGAACGCTTGGCGATTTGTTTAATACGTTGAGGAGGACTTGTTGGCGCTACAAGTCTGATCAAAGCAATTCCAAATTTCTCTAATGTGGGCGTCACCAGTTCTTCTTCCTCTAATGGAAGATCGGGAATAATTAGTCCATCCACGCCAACTTCTTCACAACGTTTCGCGAATTTTTCAATCCCTAATGAATAAATCAAATTAATATACGTCATGAGTACGATTGGTATGTCTCTTGTATCCTTCCAGCCCTCAAGACTTGTTAAGATCGCCTCCAACGTTGTGCCATTCTCGAGAGAACGAATACCAGCCTCTTGGATTACTGGCCCATCTGCAACAGGATCGGAAAAGGGAATTCCTAATTCTACAACCGTTGCTCCATTTTCCGCTAAAAACAGGATCTGCTCTTGTAAATTTTCCAGGCCGCCATCTCCTGCCATAATATAGGGAACAAAGGCTTTATCTCCCCGGTTAAGCACAGCAGAAAATGCCGCGTCTATTTTTGCTTTACCCATTGTTTTGTCCTCCAATCGCAGACCGAACTGCATCGACATCTTTGTCCCCTCTGCCAGATAAACAAATCACCATTGTTTCAGAGGTCTTCATTTCCTTCGCAAGTTTCACGGCATACGCTATAGCATGAGAGCTTTCTAGCGCAGGGATAATACCTTCTGTTTTCGAAAGCATTTGAAAAGCTTCCAACGCTTCTGCATCTGTCACAGATGTATAATTCACACGACCTTGATCTTTTAAATAGGAATGTTCTGGTCCTACCCCTGGATAGTCAAGTCCTGCCGAGATCGAATGAGCCTCTTGAATTTGTCCATGTGCATCCTGCAAAAGATAGGTCATCGTTCCATGTAAAACGCCCGCTTTTCCATCTGTTAGAACAGCTGCATGTTCTCCCGTTTCGATACCCGATCCAGCTGCTTCCACACCATAGATCTTTACAGCTTCATCCTGAATGAATGGGTAAAACATCCCCATTGCATTGCTGCCACCCCCGATACAAGCCACAACCGCATCAGGAAGCTTCCCTTCCTGTTCGAGAATTTGTTGTTTTGTTTCCTGGCCGATCACACTTTGAAAGTCTCGAACAATCTGCGGAAATGGATGAGGTCCAACAACTGAACCTAAAATATAATGCGTATCTTCAACATTGGCCACCCAATAACGCAATGCCTCGTTCACTGCGTCCTTCAGCGTTCCACTACCTTGGGACACTCCCCTTACCTCTGCCCCGAGCAGTTCCATTCGGAAGACATTCAATGCTTGACGTCTAATATCTTCTTCTCCCATAAACACAATGCATTCCAGTCCCAATAAAGCACAAACAGTTGCTGTTGCAACACCATGCTGCCCTGCTCCTGTTTCAGCTACAACCTTTTTCTTGCCCATTCTTTGGGTCAAGAGTCCTTGCCCGATCGTATTGTTAATTTTATGAGCCCCAGTATGATTTAAATCTTCCCGCTTTAAATATATTTTTGGCCCACCCAATTGCTGCGATAGATTTTCTGCAAAATAAAGTGGAGTTTCCCGTCCAATATATTGCTTTAAATAATAATCCATTTCCTGCGTGAACGCGGGATCCTGAATCGCCTTATTGTATTCTTCCTCTAATTCTAATACAGCGGTCATCAAGGTTTCAGGCACAAAACGACCACCGTATGGTCCATATTTTCCTTTTTCATCTGGTGATGTGTACACAGCCATTTTCTTCACTCCTGGATGTTTGATTTGCTTGATACGTTTTTACGGTTTTAATAAATGTCTTTATTTTTACTAGATCTTTTTCCCCGTCTGTTTCAACTCCACTGGAAACATCCACTATTTTCGGATGAACTTTGGAAATAGCCATAAGCACATTTTCAGTTGTTAACCCGCCAGCTAAAATTAGTTGCTCTCTTGGCAATTGCTGGGATTCTAGTAAATTCCAATCAAAGGGAATGCCACTTCCTCCCGCAAACTGAACCCCTGGGCTATCAACAAGAGCATACTCAAAATCATATTGTTTTAGCGCATCAAGATCTTTTTCCTGTTTAATAGAAAAAGCCTTAATCACTGGAAGGCCAAGATTTGAACAAAATTCAGGTGACTCTGCCCCGTGCAATTGTACATAATCAAGGTTAGCTAATGCGGCGATCCGTTGAATTTCTTCCTTGCTTTCATTCACAAATACTCCTACCGATTTTACATGTGAAGGCAGTTGCCGAATTATTTCAGCTGCCTGTTCAGGTGGAACCCTTCTTTTACTTTTGGCAAATACAAATCCAAGAAAATCAGCCCCAGCCCTTACTGCAGTCTGTGCCGCTTCTTTTGTTGTGATTCCACAGATTTTCACTTGCATCTACTTCGCCACCTTCGTGAAAGGGATTCTAAATTGATTCATTGTTTGTTGAATATCGCCTGAGCGCATCAGTGTTTCTCCAACAAGGATCCCCTTAGCTCCCGCTTCCTGCACCCTTTCAACATCCGCTTTCTCTTTCATTCCACTCTCGCTAATAAGCAGTCGGTCTGTTTGCTGAAGAATAGAAGCAACTCGTTCCGTTACTGCCAAGTCGACATCGAAGGTTTTTAAATTGCGATTATTAATGCCAACTATATTGGCTCCTACACGAAGGGCTGTTTCGGCTTCTTCCTCATTATGCACCTCGAATAAAACGTCAAGCTGCTGGGAGTGGGCATATTCATATAACTCTTTTAATCTTGTTTCGGGTAAAGCGGCTGCGATCAGCAAAATAATACTGGCCCCATGCTCTTTGGCTGCATCAATTTGCACCTCATCAATCATAAAATCCTTACATAGCAAAGGGGCATCAACAGCTTGAGCGACCGCAGATAAATCTGCCATTGATCCTTTAAAAAACTTTCGATCTGTTAAAACCGATATTGCTCCTGCCCCAGCCGTGGCATAGGCTTTTGCTTGAGCAACAGGATCTACATCTTGGTTAATCATCCCTTTTGAAGGGGAAGCTCGCTTCACTTCGGCAATCACATTCATATTTACTGAATCCATAAATTGGGAATATAGGGAAGGACGTTTTTTCAATGGCTCCGTTTTATGTCCACTATAAATCGCCTTTAGCTCTTGAACCTCCAATTCCTTTTGCTTCAGAATCGTATCCAGAATTGTCATTTAAACCACTCCTTGTCGGGATTTTTCACTTTTTCTAATTAAAAACTCCAATTTCTCCAGCGCCGCTCCTGAGTCAATGCTTTGTTTGGCAGATTCGATCCCTTCCTGGATTGTCTGCACCTTCCCATTGGCATAAATACCTATTCCTGCATTCAATAGAACGGTATCGCGGAAAGGACCTTCATCTCCCCTTAACACACTATGCATGATTTGAGCATTTCTTTCTGCGTCACCACCAAGAATTTCCTCATTTGTATAAAACGGAAGCCCGACATCTTCTGGTGTTAGAATAGTGGAGGTTAACTTCCCGTCCTCTAAAATGACAAGATGATTTTCTCCTGCCAATGAACCTTCATCAAGAAAACCGGCACCATTGATAATCACAGCTCTCTTACGACCTAACTTTTTCAAAACTTCCCCCATCAGCATTAATTTATCTCGTCGATAAATGCCAAGTAATTGCGTATCCAATTCAACCGGGTTCGTCAATGGACCAATTAGATTGAAAATAGTTGGCACTCGTAAATCTTTTCGTACTTTCATCACAGCCTTCATCGCTGGATGTACATGGGGAGCAAATAAGAAGGAAATCCCGTTTTCCTCTAGCAATTCCTCCGTTTCTTCAGGCAGGGGATCAAGAGAAACCCCAAGGTATTCCAATACATCAGCGCTCCCCGTTTGACTCGAAACACTTCGGTTGCCATGCTTCGCCACTTTGATTCCTGTTCCCGCAATCACAAATGCTGAGGTCGTACTGATGTTAAAGCTGCTAGAACCATCTCCACCAGTCCCGCAATTATCAATGACACTATGATTTACATGTAAGCTTGCAGGAGATTTCTCGCGAATCGCTTGCACCAAACCTGCAATTTCGTCTGCTGATTCTCCTTTTAAGGCAAGCAAGCCAAGTAAAGCCCCTGCCTCACTTTCCGTTGCCTCTCCTTCGAATAAATATCTCCCTGCCTGATACATTTCCTCTATTGTTAAAGATTCTCCTGCCATTAATTTTTGCAAGTAAATTTTCATTTTCATTCTCCTTTTTTAATAAGGGTAAAAGTTTGTAAAAAGCGCAAGCGCCTTGGTCAACCTCGACAAACAAACATCGGCTAAGGTTGTCAGAATATAAAAAGCCCCCTGTCCTAGCAAAAATATACTTAGGACAGAGGGCGAAAAGTCGCGGTGCCACCTCTATTGAGGAATAAATCCTCATCTCATTGAGTATCGAAAAAGCCGATACTCAGGTCCAATTAACGGTGGAAACCGTATTTCCCTACTCACTGTTCAGGAAATCTCTCGTAAGTCCATTCCATTTGGCAGTACGCGCCGGATTCTCACCAACACCGACTCTCTTTACCGCCTTACCAAATGTACTCCTCTTACTCAACAATTTATTATAGATATAGTTATTTTTAAACGATGGTATAACACAAAAAGAGCCCCTCATCCAAAGGACGAGGAACCCGTGGTACCACCTTTATTAGCTGAAATTCAGCTCACTTTGACAGCAACAAGCTATAGCTTATGCCTAGTCTCTGTAACGCCAAGACCTTTACGCCAAAGCCTACCACCTATTCAAGAAGATGTTCAAAAAGTCCGGTAAAAATGACACTGCGAGATAAAGGACCTTCGACTAAGTACCGACACGTCCTGTGTCGAACGTCGAAGTCACCACATCCTGTGAAAGCTCGTTGGCTTGTTTCTGCGCTGCTCATGTATCTAACTGCATACATTCCGCTGCTCGAAACGGCGCCGCCTCGAAATTCTTGGTCCTTTTTATCCTCCTATTTGAACACACACTTAAAGGGTTCGGTTTGGGGCTCAGAAGTCCATTCACTATTCTTACACACTGGTTTGCACCACCCACCAGCTCTCTTAAGTGTTACGAGATAGCTACTACTCTTCATCACTGCCAAAATCATCGATTTAGTTTGAATTATTTAACATATTAACTTTTTAGAAAGACATTGTCAAGGCTTTTTATGTTTAAAATTCCCCTGAAACTAAAAAGTTCTAATAAAGCCGATAATCAAACTATTTGTTTTCCTCATTTTGTTCCTGCAAATAAATTTGACCATTATTTTTAATTAACTCCTCCATAATTTTGTCGGCCCTTCCTATAGAGGATAACGATTCGGGTACAACCATCTCAATCACTACTTTATCACCAAACTTTATATCCTTTCCTGTCTTGCTACATTTAAAGGTTTTTCATATTTTGGATTATCAGGGCTTCAGCGGTGTACCTACACTTGTCCATTTATAAAAGGAAATACCAAACCGGAATGCTTTTCATTAACAACATGTATTCCACGTATGAATCCAATCTCAGGAAGTCATCCAATTCCTCCATAAATGTTACAACTAATCTTTTATTTCCTCTAATTCTTTTTCAGTAGCATATTCACTATGTAAAATATACTGACTTTCTGTTATTATCTACCTAAGTAATACTCCACTTTTTTATTTATGGTTATTTCGTTCCGTGGATTTTATCCATTGAAAAGCCTCTGCCTAAAATTTCCGAAGCATTCAAGAAGATCACAAAGGACGATGGCTCTTGTTCTTGGAGAACTTTTTTCAAATAGATAGCTTCTGACTGTTCAACAACACATAATATCATCGTTCGCTCTAAATTCGTATACCCACCTAATGACTTCACCTTTGTAAGGCCTCGATCAATCTCATCGCGAATAATTTGTTGGACCTCTTCTTCCTTTTCCGTAATAATCATCACAAGTTTGGTCGGAGATGTTTGCAATTGTACAAAATCGATTACCTTACTGGTCACATAAATTGAAATTAAAGCAAATAAGGCAAGTTCCAAATTTAAAACAAAGGCAGCGGCAGCCACAACCACTCCGTCCACAATCAGTTGAGAAAAGCCACTTGATAGGCCTGTATACTTTTTTAACACTTGAGAAACCGCAGCAGTTCCACCTGTTGATCCACCACCACGATAGACAATACCTAATCCAACACCAATTAGAATCCCGCCATAAATGGCACCAAGCATAGGTTCATGGAGATTGATATTGATTCCTTGAGTGAGCCAAATCACAAACGGAACAAAGAGAGTCCCGATTAAAGTTTTCACACCAAAATCTCTTCCTAATAACCACAGGCCTAAAAAGAATAACGGCATATTTATAGCTGCTTGGACCAATGCTGGATTCCATTGGAAGGTTTCGTATAATAAGGTACTGATACCCGAAACACCGCCGGCAGCAATCCGCGCGGGAAGTAGAAAAATATTATAAGCCAGCCCCACTAAAGTTGCTCCAAAAATAACCATCAAATATTCCCAAACTCGTGAAAATGTTGATGTTGAATTACTCATTTTTCATGCACCTATCCTTCTTTGTATAAACTCCGATGTCGGTTTTAATTCATGGGAAATAAAGCGAGCCTGATTTCATGCTCCACTGACGGTTAGCAAGATTTACCGAAATCTTAGCACCCGTAGTATCCTGCCCTTAATACGGGATAAACCTTTATAACCATAAACATTTTATAAAGGATTCGCAAGCGTCTGTTTTAAAGCATTAAAGCTATGAGATTTCCATAGTTAAAAAGAGTATCCCCCATCTATGTAAAAGGATTCGCATAGAAAAAAGCCACCAATCATCAGATTGGATAGCTTCTTTTGAGGGCTATGCAAAAAAATTACTCATCATCTTGTCCATATGTTCCTTTTTTATCTCGTTCGTTTTTTTCTCGTTTTTCAACCAAGTCATCGGAGATATCATCAATTGGCATCACCAATTGATCACGTTGTGCTTGTTTTTCTGGGTCCTGGTAGAATGCCTTATCTCGCTCATTCCGTTCTTCCAACGCCTTTTCCCGATTAATTTTATCTTGAGTTGGTCGATGTTTCATCTTCTTTCCCTCCCTTGGTTTAGTTTACCTTTTCCTTATGGGAGGTTCGTTGAAACATTTTAAACTAATCTGTAAAATTTTATTGTGTTTTGATAGAGCTGTTGATAAACATGCTCGAGCTCTTCATTTTTTATGTCCGCAATCACCTTAATAGACTCATGAATCATGCGTGGATGAGTTAGCTTGCCCTTGAACGGACCTTCGAAAGGCCAAGGTCCATCTGTTTCGACCATCATCTTCTCTAATGGATATTTGTTCACTAGCGCTTGAATTTCAGGCTCATACACGACATCAGGCGTGACGGAAATAAAGTAACCCTGCCTCCTCATCCGTTCAATAGTTGCATCGGCCCCCTTGAACCAGTGAAAATGCGCGTTGTCTATATGATGTTTTTCTAAAAGATCGCAGACAAGGTCTGCATCTTCATAAACAGCATGAAGAACAACAGGTTTCTCCCATTTCTTCGCAAACGCTAGAAATTGCTCTACTAATTCAAGATATCCCTCAATTTTTAACTCAGGTGTTTCCTTACGTGTGTAATAAGGAAGACCAATTTCTCCAACCGCGACCATGTCTGCTACATGCTCTTCCATCCATTGAATTAATGCCTGCAGTTCTTGAGTGGCTGGCAATGGCTGTTCAGGATGGAAACCAAAAGCAGGCCTCACCTGAGGATCTCTTTTAGCTAAAGCAAGATTCTGCTTACAGGATTGTAAATGATATGAAACAGCAATCAGCGCTGGATAACTTTCAACCGGCAAATCTTGGATGATCTTCTCGACTTCATTCTCTTCATAATGATCCAAATGAATATGAGCATCAATCACTGGTCTCTCCATTTTATCCTCCTCTGCACCTCACATCTTTTGTTCATTGATAAATGTGCGTATACTTCTTCTATGTTACACAAAAACAGCGAGATTCCTCTTGAAACGATGCATATATTCCTTCTACGTGCATATAAACAGCGGTTTCCCTCGAGAAACGGTGCATAGAACCTTCTACGTGCATATAAACAGCAATTCACCTCAAAAAACGGTGCGTAGAACCTTCTACGTGCATATAAGCAGCAATTTTCCTCAAAAAATGGTGCGTAGAACCTTCTACGTGCATATAAACGGCGTTTCTTCTCAAAAAATGGTGCGTAGAACCCTCTACGTGCATATAAACGGCAAATTCCCTCAAAAAATGGTGCGTAGAACCCTCTACGTGCACATAAACAGCAAGTTTTCCCAAAAAACGGTGCGTAGAAGGCAATTTTGCCCTCTGAATGATTGCTTTTTGCCTTTGTGCAGTACCTTCAGTTCTATTAAGCCTTTAGTTTCTTAGAATACTCGTCAGTTCACGCTTCTTTTCTAAAAATTCCCCTCTTAATAATAGTTCATGCTGACGCGGTCTTGGGAAAGGAACTGAAAATTCATGGATCACATGTGCTGGGTTCGTGGACAGTACAAGAATGCGATCTGACAAAAACAGCGCCTCATCAATGTTATGTGTAACAAAAAGAATGGTCCTTCGATAAGAAGACCAGATCGATAATAACCACTCATGCATTTCTTCACGAGTAAAGTCATCTAAAGCGGAAAAGGGTTCATCTAGACAGATCAATGATTGCGGACTTAATAGAGAGCGTATGAAAGCTACTCTTTGCTTCATCCCTCCTGACAAAGCACCGGGAAGCGACTCTTCATAATCAGCCAAACCAGCCTTCTTAATCATCTCTCTTGCTCTTTTCTCGTCTTTCTTTCCTTGTAACTCTTGGCCAAGTAAAACATTTTGTAAAACGGTTCTCCATGGAAGTAATGCGGAATGTTGGGGCACATAACTAATCGCCCCCCGCTTCCCAGTCATATCATGCCCATCTAAAATGATCGAGCCTTCTTCTGGTAACAAAAGTCCGCCAATCAGCTGAAACAAAGTACTTTTGCCACTACCAGAGGGGCCAAGGATTGTGACAAACTCTCCCTCTTCTACTTGAAACTGAATGTTCTCCAATACTTTCCGTCCTTGAAAGCTTTTGGATATGCCCTTAACCATGAGCGTGCCCATTATTTCATCTCCTCCCGTGTCCAACGAACCAGCCATTTTTCAGCAAGCTGGATCACCAGAAAGAATAGCATACTCAAAATCATGATCAGGAATATGGCCACAAACACTCGATCTGTTCTGAACGAGGAAGAAGCCAATGTCATATAAACACCAATTCCCTTTTTGGCACCAAGCCATTCAGAAATCACCGCGCCCATCACACTATATGTAGCCGATATTTTTAGGCCCGAGAATAATGCTGGGAGAGAATAAGGCCATTCTAACTTCGTAAAAATTTGTAAGCGCGTCGCCCCTGCCATTAGCATATATTGTTTGATTTCCTTAGAGGTGTTACGAAAACCACCCATAGCAGCGATGGTAACAGGGAAAAAGCAGACAAGCGTGATAACTATTAACTTGGGAAGCCAGCCAAATCCAAACCAAATGACCAACAATGGAGCTAACACAATAATAGGGATGTTTTGTGAAAGGATTAATAGCGGGTAAACCGCCTCTTGGGTTCCTGGCAGCAAATGAAGAGCCACCGCGACAAGAATGCCAATCGAACATCCAAGTAAAAATCCTGTCACTGCTAAACCAACAGTCGATTGCAAATGGAGAAGAAAACCTTCATAACCTGTTAAGGCCTCCTGTAAAATGGCACTGGGGGCAGGTAATAACCAACTAGGAGTTTTAAAAAGTCGAACCGTGCCCTCCCAGATAATCAATAGGAAGAGGAGAAGCACCATCGGTCTCCACCCCTTCCGCCAAATTACTCCCATTATCTATACTTCTCCGTAAGTGTCTCCATCGTAATCCCTGTTGGTTTATAGACGATTTTTACTTGTGAGATGATACTAATGCTCCCTAACTCCACCATTCTTTGATTCATTTTTTCAATGGTCTGCATGATCTGTGATAGATCACCTTCCATCGTAGTTTCTAATGGATGCACTTCGTATGAGACCCCCGATTCTGCAATCACCTTGATTGCTTCATCCACGAGTGGATAGGTGTCTCCCCCATTCTCTAATTTCGGGATAATTTGAATACTTACTAATGCGTTTGCCATCTTTCTTCCTCCTCCTATTCAGGTAAAAATTCATTTGTAAATGCTTTTTCTACATCAATTTCTTTTTCTAAAACTTCATTCTCTAGCATCCAATCCATATAGTTTTGCCATACTTCTTGTTTTTGCTCTCCCCAGCGCGCGGCATCATCTTGATAACGGTCGGCCAACCATTCTTGACTTTTTCGCACAAGTTCTTCATCCAAGTCTGGTTCCGCCTCGATTAGAACCTCTGCCGCTGCTTCTGGATCATCGATTGCCAATTGATAGCCCTTGGATACTGCCTTCATAAAGGCTTTTACTGTATCAGGATCTTCCTCAATCATTTTTTCACTTGTTGAAATGACCGGCGTATAATAATCAAGCTTGTCCGAATAATCGGTGAGATAAATCATATTTATATCATCCCCGCGCAGCTCAGCTTCTACACCAGTCCAGGCATAATAGATCCACGCAAAATCTATATCTCTTTGTACCGCTGTAAAAAAGTCGGTATCGCCCATATTAATCACATCAACTTTAGCAAAATCCCCTTCATCTGCTTCCATCAAGGAAGTCAAAACAGCTTGTTCGACTGGGGCGCCCCATCCGCCGTATGTTTTTCCCTCAAAATCACGCGGCTTTTCAATTTTCTTCTCGACTGGTGAAGCGAGGCCTGACGTATTATGTTGAATGACTGCCCCTATTGATACAATTGGAATATCTTGAGCTCTTGCTTCTGTTAAGCTTTCTTGCGCGCCGATTCCAAATTCAGATTTACCAGATGCAACTAACTGATCAGCTCCCGCCTCACCTGGAAGCATAATCTCGACATCCAATCCCTCATCCTCAAAATAGCCTTGATCACGCGCAATATATAAACCTGTATGATTGGTATTCGGTGTCCAATCAAGAACAATCGATACTTTCTTCAAGCCTGCCTCACTTTTCTCTTCTGTTGTCCCACTACATCCTGCAAGCAGAAGAAGACCTACTAAACTAATACCGAACCACTTTTTCATCTCTTTCTCCCTCCATGTTTTTCCGGAAAATGAACCCATAAACATAAGAAAAGCGCAAACGCCTTGATCAGTCCCGACAAGCAAATGTTCATGAACCTAAAAGGGGGCTTTTCCCTTCAGAGGTCCAGAGTTATTTAATGGAACATCGGCGTGCCGTCCTGGCGGCAGACTCAAACGCGCCGTCCTATCGCTTCGTCTGCACTAGTACATCCTGTACGTCGCAACACCGATGGACTCGCATCCTGCGAGGCCACTCGGGGCTAAGCGCTGAAGCATAAACAAGTATGCCCTTTTCCACAAGCTAAGATTTTATAAGCAATGAAAAAGATGCCCAAGTTCGTTTGAACCTGGGCATCTTGAAAGAACATTCATCAATTGAATGAATTCATGTTCCCTTCGCTGGTCTTAACCAGGGCAGGTTCTAAGGGTCAGCATCTCAAGGATGCACTCTCAACCGGCATAACCGGTCCCCCCACATTCCATATATTATTATTTTCATATTTTATTATAGCAGATTGCTGAACGAAAGCCAGATCGACGACTTATTAATAAGCGAAGGCGGCCGAAAAAGCAAAAATAATAATAAGGATGATGATATAAAATATAAACACAACTGCAACGGTTCCCGCCATTACAATTAAATAAGCTTTAGCAAATAAATTGCGGGGCTCATCTCTATCTACTGCCCATATAATTAACATGACAATATTCACGATTGGAAGTGCAAGCAAGATCAATGTAATAACCCAATCTTTTAATGTCATATTTTTTTGCATAAGCTTCTCACCTCTTTCGTTGCTTCACAATGTTAGTTATTAATGTTTATGAGACCATTGTTCATTTTACTATTAAATCCAAAGATTACCAGAGAATTTTTAAAAATATCACTTGTGGGTTATTATTATTTCTTTGAATTCTCAAATATAAATTTCTTAATTTTGCAAATATAAAAAGGGTACTCAGGAAATTCTTTATATATTTTCTGTTTCTCTAAAAGATACCCCTTGTTTCTAAGATATCCCTCAATCATTTCACTCGGCGAATATCTTAAATGCGCCATAAACATAAGATAACCTCCGCTTTTTAGTAAATCAAAACAAGCATCAAGGCTTTTTTGGAAATCCCCTATTTCATTTATAGCCGAACCAATCATTGTGACAATATCATATCTTTCCTTAGGTAAATTTGGATCAAAAATGCTTTTGCATATAACCTGAGATGGATTGGGGTGCCTTTCTCTTTCCTGCCTATATTGAAATATTTCACATATTTCTTCGTCTAGATCAATGCTCGTCAACTGGCCTTTACCTTTTAGCCAATATCCGAGAAAATCGTCCCAATCACCGGTACCAATTCCGACATTACAAACTCGCATTCTTTCTGTAACTTTGAATAACTTTCTAATAAAATCCCTTGTGATCACTTCTGTATGGAGACATTGAGGAGAGCTGTTCCATTCACCAGCTTCGGGACTTTTAAGTTCAAGATAATAGTGAAATAATTTTTCATCCATTTTCATTAAAAAGACCTCCAATCATTAGCCATAATGCACTGTAATTATCACAATCATTTATATTTTCTTATCGGTTGGTCATCCCAAATTTGCACTTCAATATACCGCTCTGGTCCTTTATTCCCTTCAGGATTCCATTCTTGCGGCAATCCATATTGATGGATGACTTCATAAATTTCTTCAAGCGTATAAACTTGCCCACGATAGGCTTTTCCATCCTGGTACCTCATAGTCGGAAATAAATCGCCGTAGGTAAAGCTAATCACTGACGAATCAAACTCTGCTATTGGAATTAATAGCTCCTGGCCTGTTGGATACCAGTCTAACAACCACGGACACTCCCCCAAGGTCATATAATGTGGATGAGTTCGAAGCGGCTTCCCACCCTTAGAAATAAATAAGTCTCTTGCTTTTAATTCTAGCCTATGGCGAATTTTAAGATAATCAAAAGAACGTTTGCTAGCAAATCCCCGTTTACTCTCTCTAATATCATTCAAAACTTGTTCAGCCTCTGCCAATTCGAGATCTGATAAAGTGAACCTTCAATCAGTGGGGGTTTTCTTTCACCCCCCACTGATTGTTAGTTGAACCAATCGGGCTTTTACGGGCAGTTATCCCCCACCTATGCTACTCCGTATTCTCTAATGCCTTGAGGTGGGGGGATTACTGCCCGTTAATGCGGGATAAATTGCGGAAAGGGCCAGTTGATTCGTCATAATAATGATATAAGAAATCGACCATTAGATATCTATCCACCCTACGTTTCATTTCTGTCCCATATAATTTAGAAGCTTTTTACATTTCTAAAGGAGCATCCTCTAACTGCCCATATGGACCTCTTGACTTAGCAAACCCTTCTCGGTATCCTGCCAATTCCCATTCTTTTCTTCGCACCAACAAAGGTTTACATATTCGTTCCTTTATAATGAATACGAGAACCCATTCAGTAAGGTTTCATCTAATTTTATAAGTGAGAACATTTTTGATGGTGCTTCTAACGCTTTTATTCCTGTATTATTTTCACAGTATAGTATCCAAAAATCTCCTAAAGCACAAAAAAAGCGTATCCCTATTCACGAGATTCGCTATACCAACATTACTATGCTATATTTTGATCAACAATTTTGAACTAACTCTAATTTTTCTAAATCAATAATGAATTTTCCATTCATTAAGATATCAAGCCCTATGAGCCCGTTTATACCCCAATCATCTAAACTCCCAAAATCCAGTTTCATTGCGGCTATTTCATGTGTGCCGAGCTTAATATAATCAACTGGTTTTCGGAAAGAATATTCCTCGCCGCCAATTCCGTACGCACTAACCAATGGATCGCCATTTTCAAAGAAGATTCCTATGTCCCTACACTGTCGGATGAAATAAGAGTATGTGCTGCCCCCGTATCGATAACAAGCTTATCTATTATTTTCATTTTTCCTTTATACGAAATCTCCATTTCAGCTTCAAGTAAACGATTAACTTTCTTTAACTTCATAATCTCATACCTCTTAAGCCTATTGGGGTTCTCATTTCAATCACAATTCTTTCAGAACCAGTATGATAAACAATGGTGTTGTCTTTAGATTTAAGTAACTCTTTTGTAGCCAATTTAGAATCTTCAATCACATTCAACAATGCAACATCCGTGACAATTTTCTTATTCTCTTCTAAGTAATAATCAAGGATAGTAAGTTTCACATATTGATCTGGGTATAATTTACGAACTTCTTCCCATTTCATTGTTTATCACTCCTTGTTTTACATCTATTAATAGCATAGCATATTCTTATGATAGCTCAAATCATTCAAGTTTACCTTACACCCAATTCCATAAATGGCTTACTAATTTATTAGTGACAGGAAGGTATTTTTATCAAAAAACTTCGAGGCTTAGTTTTTTGCCATCTCAGCAAATCATAACTCAAGCAAGGTATTCGGAGTAACGAAGTATATTATTTCCTTTCTTAGCTGAACATAAGAAACAGAGAACGCTAAAATAGGAGGATCTGTCATTATGAAAGCCGTGACTTATCAAGGACCAAAGCATATACAGGTGAACGAAGTAGAGGACGCAAAATTAGAGAAAAAAGATGATGTGATTGTCAAGATTACTTCTACTGCTATATGTGGGTCTGATTTACATTTATATCAAGGAAATTTTCCGTTACCTCCTGGATACATTATTGGCCATGAACCGATGGGGATTGTTGAAGAAACAGGACCTGAAGTCACGAAGGTAAAAAAGGGGGATCGTGTAGTTATTCCTTTTACCGTTGCGTGCGGTCAATGCATTTATTGCGAGCATGAGATGGAAAGCCAATGTGATAACGCAAATCCCCATTACGATTCAGGAGGATACTTTGGTTATTCTGAAAAGTTCGGAAACCACCCAGGTGGTCAGGCAGAATATTTAAAAGTCCCTTTTGGAAACTTTACTCCCTTTGTGGTTTCCGAATCATGTGAATTAGAAGATGAATCATTGCTTTTTTTATCCGACGTTCTCCCAACTGCGTACTGGAGTGTAGTCAATGCAGGAGTAAAACCAGGGGACACTGTGATCGTACTTGGTTGTGGGCCGATTGGGTTAATGACGCAAAAATTTGCATGGCTGAAAGGTGCCGAGCGAGTGATAGCTGTTGATTATCTAGATTATCGGATGATGCATGCAAAGAGGATGAACAATGTTGAAGTTTTTGAATTTACAGATCATCCAGATATGGGTGAGCATTTGAAAGAAATCACTCATGGCGGAGCAGATGTAGTCATTGATTGTGTAGGGATGGACGGAAAAAAATCACCCTTGGAATTTCTTGAACAAAAATTAAAGTTGCAAGGTGGAACCCTTGGCCCAATTCAAATTGCTACAAAAGCTGTTCGGAAATATGGAACAGTCCAACTAACAGGTGTTTATGGGGGCAACTATAATCTGTTTCCATTAGGTGCATTTTGGGTGAGAAATATTAATCTAAAAATGGGACAGGCGCCAGCCAGACATTTTATGCCCCAATTATTTGAAAAAATAATGAATAATGAATTTGACCCAAAAGAAATTATTACACATAAACTGGCCCTTGAAGATGCAAGTCATGGTTATCAACTTTTTAATAATCGTGAAGATGACTGTATAAAAGTCGTATTAAAACCGTAAGCCTTATTTCTTACTCATTATTCTGGTCCTATGAAAATGGGCTGCATCACAGCCCTTTTCATCAATTACTTTATAAGTTCGTTTATTTTTCCGCGAACACCTTCCATGATTTCAATATTTACCTGTCCAAACTTTTTTCTAACAATACTAGTGGAAAGTGTGTATATCTTGTCTGCTCTAATTTCTGATGTAACTTTAAGTTCACCCTCTGTTAAATCTTTTGATCCAATTATTACTGAATAATCAAGGCTCTTTAATTTTGACGTTATGGCTAAAACAACGATATCTTCAGTCGCTTGATTGTAATAGTCACTTGAAATAACCAACACAGGACGTTACTTTTGTTTTTTCAAATCACTGAATGGAACGGGTATTAAAACAATATCACCTTGTTTATACATTGTTCCAAACCTCATCATCAATGTCATTGTCCCAGAAATCCAGACTGCTTTCACTAGCCTTAGTTAAATCCTCAGATAAAAGCTGATCTCTTTTGGCCTTTAAATACTCCGCGAAATCCAAAATTTTATCCACTTCTTGATCAGGTATTTCATCAATAATTTTAAGTAAACGTTCCTTGGCTGTATTCATGTGAATGATCCCTTCTTCCATGAATATTTTATTTTATTATATCACTTAAGGTTACGATGAACTATAATCCGAAATCAAACTATTACAGAGTCGCTCCCGTTAATTTAGTATAGTCTTAATATGATGAACCTTTTCTGTCCCGATTTGCTCAGGCTATCCATTACGAACATTGGATATTGTATGAGATGCTAGTATTTAAAGCTTTAAAATAAAGCCTGACCAAAAACACCAGGAAAATTCGTATTCCTTTTTTTAATTTATAGCAATCTAACTGTTATTCCATTAATCTAAAAGCCCTTAACAAGGGCTTTTAGGTGTTATAGGATGCCAAATTTCTTACAAATTACTTGAATCTATAGCTTTTAAGATATCTTTTACCAGAAATTCTGAGATTGTATCACGATTGGATTCGTTTAAATTTATTATCTTTACTTCCTTTAGATATTTGATTTTGTCAATTTCAGCATGACTATCTAAAGGGACTGTTCCAAGAACAATATGATTACTGGAAACAATGTCTAATATCATTTTTTGAAAAGAGGTAGATAGCATTTGCATAAATCCAATTTCATCGATTACAATTATTTTCTTTGAAGACAAGGCGTCTTGCAGTACTTTAATAGCAAAACTTTCGAATGCCTCTATATCCATTCCGTATCTTCCTATTCGAGTCTTGCTTGGACTTTCCACATTCGCTATTTCTACACTTTCTCCATTAATGGAGACACATTGGAAACCTATTCGATCATATGAATTGGTAATCTCTTCTGTATAGAATCCACCGCAAATATCTGTCCCAATTTCATTAATTAGTTTTTTTATCATCGTTGTCTTGCCCATCCTCGGCTTTCCGGTAAGTAAAAAAATATTTCTAGTATTCTTATTTCCTTCGTCTAACCTTGACAACAGCTTATAATTAGGAGGATTCAAATCCCACGTCTCGTATGGAACAGAGTTTACTACATTTAGTGCATCAAGTGTGCGCGATTTTACATTAGGTCGTTTAATATATTCGTCAATATTAGCATGATCCAAATCTAGATATTTAGCCTCTAGAATTTCCTCAGGTTGAATTCTTATTTCACCGCTAACATATTCCGCATTAAAAACCACAGACAGAACATGAATACGTTCATTGTAGTAAACGCCAGTTATTCCTAAAGGGCGAATAACAATTCCCGTTTCTTCCAAAAATTCTCGGCAAATCGCTATATCTAAAGGTTCGCCAGCATCAACAAATCCTCCAGGCATTTCCCAAGTGTCAGATCTCCAGTGTGTACGGACCATTAAATATTGTCCATTCTCGTTCTTTACAAGTGCTGAAACAGCAACTAAATGTTTTGACTGTTCTTCCATCTAATAACACCACTAATCTATTTGTCATTCAAAGGCTCGATTATATCAACCTTATTTTCAAATCAACACTACTTCTTAAAAGTGAGAATCTCATTTAATGCCGCCTCCAGTTCTGGATATTGAAAATTGTAAGAGGCATTTAAAGCTTTCTCCGGGATCGCTCTTTGTCCACTAAGTAACATTTCACTCATTTCACCTAATATTGCTTTCATTGCAACGCTGGGTATGGGAAACCAATGGGGGCGATGAAGGACATGAGCAATCATTTTACCGAAATCATCCATTCTTTTCGGTTCAGGTGCTGTCACATTCAGAGGACCGTGGATATGGGACTGTTCAATCGCTAGTACAATCATTCCCGCCACATCTGCTACGTGAATCCATGATACCCATTGTGTTCCTGACCCTATCCTTCCTCCGACTCCCAGCTTGTATGGTAAAGCCATAAGTGGAAAAGCACCACCTGTTTTTCCAAGGACGATGCCAAAGCGGGTATATACAGTGCGCACATCCCATTTTTCTGCTGTAGAAGCGAACTCCTCCCAGGTTTGGACAACGGTTGCCAGAAAGTCACTCGCTTTCGAGTTTACTTCCTCTGTAAAGGTTGCGGTTTCGGACATGCCATAATAGCCAATGGCAGAGGCGTTCACAAGTACGCTTGGCTTTAGCTCTAGGTTTTCAATGATCCGTAAAACTTCCTTGGTCGCCGTGATGCGGCTTTGCAAAATTCGTTGCTTCTTTGCTTTCGTCCATCTGATTCCGTTAATCGATTCCCCGGCCAAGTTCACAAAGGCATCGACCTTTTCCAATTGTGTTTCCGGTTGACTGTTAGAGATTAGCCATTCGACATATTGGATTTGTTTGGTTGACTGAAATTTCGAAGGATCCCTCGTTAAAATTGTCAAGCGATGTCCTTTGTCTAGCAATTGTTTTTGCAATACCTGTCCAATAAAACCGCTCCCCCCTGCGATGACAATATGCATGCCCTTTCTCCTTTCCTGAGTGAATATATTTCTGTTCCATATTCATGTTATTTCAATCATTTTTGATGGTTAAAGCTGCTTTATACACCTTCTGAAAAGGAAGCTTGTGCTCAAGGGCTGCCCGCTTCACATCTTCATATTCTGGCATGGCACGAATAATATCTCCGTCTTTTATCGCTTGTTTGATGCGGATCGTACCATATTCTGTATCCACTGAGGCAATCTTTCTTTCTAAAATAGTGCGTGTAGATGTATGTGTCCGCACACCAAGAGTGGTCGTTTCCTCTAGCAGAATATTGGTTAAGGCGAGTTCAAGTGCTTCGGGTGCCAGCGTCGTAAGCAATACTCCTGGGCGGTTTTTTTTCATAAAGATAGGAGTATGATAGACATCTAGAGCCCCAGCTTCTAACAGCCTTTCCATTGTAAATCCAAGCGCTTCTCCCGTCATATCATCCATTTGGCATTCTAGAATAGAGATCACCTCATGTCGATTCACGCTAGAGGCTTTTTTTTTACCTCTTCCCCAATCATCACCCTTAGAACATTAGGGCGGCTTGGGATGTCTCGTGTCCCCGCCCCGTAGCCAATCGCTCCTACCTTCATGGCAGGCAATGGTCCAAAGGTATTAGCTTGGCTCACTACGATTGCTGCCCCAGTGGGTGTGGTTAATTCATAGGATAATTCCGTTGGTGCAATCGGAATGTTTTTCATCATCTCCATCGTTGCCGGAGCTGGAACAGGATAAATGCCATGGGCACAACGAATACTTCCAGAACCAAGTGGAACAGGTGCAGAGATCACCTCTGCAATCTCTAATTCTTCCAAAGCGATCGCAGTGGCAACAATATCGACAATCGAATCGACAGCGCCTACTTCGTGAAAATGCACGTTTTCAACCGGCATATGATGGATTTTCGCTTCTGACTTGGCAATCGGGGCAAAAATCTGCTTACTGCGTTCCTTAACACCCGGTGCCAATTCAGATTCCTCAATTAGCTGGAGAATATCTGCATAGCTGCGATGCTGATGATCGTGATCGTGCCCATGGTCATGACTATGAGTCTCATGGTGATGGTGGTGGTGATGCCCATGATCATGAACGTGCTGATGGCTATGCTCATGGGAATGACCAGCATGTTCATGCACGTGTTCATCCTCTTCTAAAAGTACATCAAATTTTGTTGAGCTAATGCCTTCTTTCATCACTTTTCTTTTACTTAATTGATAGCCTTGGACATTTAATTTCTCTAATTCTTGTTGAATATTTTCAAAGGAGGCACCTGCATCAATAAGAGCGCCTACCATCATATCTCCACTAATTCCTGAAAAACAATCGATATAAAGAGTTTTCATCTATTTTCTCTCCTTCACTGTCTATGATAAAAATATGTACGACATATTTGTTCCACAAGCTTTTCTAATAAACCTTCCGCATTTTCCATTGCTTCTTCAAGCTTCATAGGACCATTGACCATGCTATAAAGACCAATTACACCGTATGGATAAAGGTTTTCAATTTTCTCCCCCACTGAACCTGCGACAATGATCGTAGGAATGTGCTGTTCTTGCGCCATTTCTGCTACTCCCATTGGGGTCTTTCCAAAGGCTGTTTGAAAATCCACTTGACCTTCCCCAGTAATCACAAGATCAGCATCAACAAGTTTTTCCGCTAGATTGGTAAAATCTAGGACAATATCAATCCCTCTTTTCATTTCTGCTGGAAAAAATGCCTGGAAAGCACCGCCAATCCCACCAGCTGCCCCAGCACCTGGGCGATCATGAACACGAATACTTATCGTTTGCTCAATTAGGTCCGCCCAATGTGAAAGGCTGCGATCAAGGATTTCCACCATTTCTGGTGTGGCCCCCTTTTGTGGTCCAAATACATGACTAGCCCCATTCTCACCAATAAATGGATTATCAACATCAGAGGCAATGATAAACTGACTTTCTTTGATTCTTTTATCTAACTCAGCGGTTTTAACTCTAGTAATTTTACAAAGTTCTCTTCCACCGAAACCAATCTCATTTCCATTTTCATCTAATAACTGTAATCCAAGTGCTTGCAGCATTCCTGCACCGCCGTCATTGGTTGCAGACCCTCCAAGAGCTAAGACAAAACGGCGATAGCCCATATCCAATGCCTTTTTAATTAACTCCCCTGTCCCGTATGTAGTCGCTTTCAAAGGGTTACGCTTAGAAGTTTCTATCGTATGTAAACCAGAGGCACTAGCCATTTCAATCACACATGTTTGCTGGTCTCCAAGTACCCCGAACTTTGCCTCTACTGGCTCGCCCAGTGGCCCTGTAACCGTCACATTGACTTCTTGGCCATCGGTTGCCGCCACAAGATTCTCCATCGTGCCTTCTCCACCATCCGCAACTGGAACCAATACCGTCTCAGCATCAGGAAAGGCCTTCTTAACTCCTCTCTCGATAGCGATGGCTGCTTCCTTCGCACTTACACTTCCTTTAAAAGAATCTGGCGCTACGACAATTTTCATAAAACTCTCCCCCTGCCCCTAATCTTCTACTTTCTTCTATTATAATCTAGTATTTCATGCAAAAGAAGGCATATTTTAAGTTTGATACTGTGAGCTCTTTTTTGCGAGTGAGGTGTGACCCTTATCACAGCATGATTAAGCTCATTATTATAAGGTGCTTATATAACCTTTAACTCTATGACAAATTCTCATTTTAGAAAAGAAATAGGAAGCATTAAAAAAAGAGGTGGAAGATATGGAGCAGGCTTGTGCAAACTTTGTTGGACCTGTTGGTGTAATGTGGAAAACCGTTTCAGAGGATTGTAATCTTGCATGTGATTATTGCTATTATAGTACTGTTCAGGGAAAGCCAGAAAAACAAATTAGGAAAATTGATTCTCAATTACTTGAACATTTTATCCAGCAATATATGGATTTTAGTAAAGGCATGGCCTCGTTTGCCTGGCAGGGAGGTGAGCCTTTACTTGCAGGGCTTGATTTTTTTGAAGAAGTTATTCGCCTACAAACAAAATATGCACCGGCCCATGCCCGTATTGGCAACGGTTTACAAACAAACGGGACATTGATCAATGATCGCTGGGCCGCCTTCTTTAAGCAATATAATTTCTTGATCGGGGTCAGTATCGATGGTCCTAAAGAAATCCATGATAAGCGCCGGATCTATTCTCATGGAAAGGGCACCTTTGAAAAGGTTATGAAAGGAATCACCTATCTCCGTCAGCACGAGGTGGATTTCAATATATTAACCGTTATCCATAAAGACAATGTAAAACGCGTAGGGGATTTATTTAATTTTTACCAAGAAGAAGGGTTCGATTTTATCCAATTCATCCCCTGCATGAGCTTCCACTCCCAAAGGATCGATCAACCTGGCGCTTATGAGATTTCGCCTAAGGAGTATGGTGACTTTTTATGTGAAGCATATGATTATTGGTACAATAATGGTGATCCTAGGATTTCTGTGCGGATATTCGATAATCTTTTAAATGTTTATTGCCATCGAGAAGCTGAACTTTGTTCACTGCGGAAAACTTGTGGGCGCACACTCATCTTAGAACAAAATGGTGACGCCTTTCCATGTGACTTTTACCTTCATTCAGACTGGAAGCTTGGCAATGTCGGAACAGAACCGCTCATTGATATTTTACAACATCCTTTATGGCAAAAATTTTTAAAGATGAAACCTACACTACCTGAAAAATGCCAAGCTTGTGAGTGGCTGAATTTATGTCATGGCGGCTGTCCGCGAAATCGTAGATGGAGCGAGAATTTACAGGACTCAGATCCTGATTATTTCTGCGAAAGCTATCGCCAACTATACGCCTATGCTCATGAACGAATGGTGACACTGGCTAATAAAGTCCGAAAAAACTTATTTCAACAAGGAATGACGCATTATTATCACGGAAAACTACCAGGAAGAAATGACCTCTGTGCCTGTGGCAGCGGGAAAAAATATAAGCATTGTTGTCTATCAGATTAAGGGATTAAAAATTAAAGATACCTCTTTTTAGCTAGATTCCAATTTATTAACAGTATATGATATAGCTAGAGCCTTTTCGGATATCTCAAAGTTACTTACAATAAAAGGAGCATGCTCGCTATTCAGGTCAGCCATGCAAACATTAATAGCCGAATACTTTGTCTCTAGTGATTTACCAAAGGTATTTTCTAATACCTCCTCCGCTGCAACTATTGGTGGTCTTCTCGGCTCTTCCATCGGTGGTTTAATTATTGGCTTCCTATCTGCAACCGGAGCGATGTCAGTCGTAACAGCAAGTTTTACAATCGCATTACTTGCGCTATTTCTATTAGAAGGTACACAGAATGATAGTAGCCAACTAAATGAAAAGGCCTCCTTCCTTTCTCAAATCATTGATGGATTCGGCTATCTGAAAAAGAACCCTTTTCTATTAGGACTTTTTTTCATTATGTTTAACGGGCAACTAGTATTCCATAACACCTTAGGTTTTCTCTCTGTTTACACGGATGAATTTCTAAAGCAAACTGCAACTACATATGGACTCCTAGATGCTACTATTTCATGTGGAGGCGCAATAGCAGGGATATTAGGAACATGGTGGTGGAAAAAAAGTCGAAATCTAGTTGCTTTAAACGCACTTCTCGTTGTGGTCCTTGGGCTTGTACTTATGGGGATCTCCTCTCTCTTGATCACTTCATTCTTAGGAGTTTTCCTAATAGGATTGGGCACAACATGGATTAGAGTACTGTTACAATCTATACAACAGATGGCTACGGAGAAAAAATATCATGGGAGAATGGCTAGTTATCGAATGATTGGCAATCAGGGAGCAGTTGTCATTAGCTCTCCTGTCCTAGGCTATATCGCAGCTAATTTTGGCGCTAATTTTATTTTCATTTCACTTATTATTCCGATAGGTATATGCATCACCTTTGCTTTTTTTCAATCAAAGCAGAAAAAATTAAATCGTATTATAAGGAATATAGCTTAAAGATGAACTATATTATAAAAAACCGAGGATGACACAAATTATACTGAGGTGGATTCGTTGCAGTCAAAGGTGAAAGCGGTTATGAGCGGGATATATTTGCTATGTATTTCCTTATGCGTGATTTATGCCATTTTAAGAATAGGCATGCTAATTATTTCCTTTTTAGGATATAATTTGATTTCTCCATCTGATGGAAAGGAATTCATCGTTGGTACTTTGGTACCCGATTTCTTCTTTCTCTTTATCTTTTGCATCTTCTCGTTATTATATTTTAATAATTCGGGAGCCGTATTTGCTATCAATTTAATCCTACTAATCATCCTGCTTATTTCTGTGCTCCCTCGAATTTATATTGCTAATACATATTATATAATAGAAGGTGAAAATTCGGAGAACGATTATGCAATAAGCTATACCCTCCATTATGACGGGTATACTGTGTATACCTACAATAAAGTAGCACCCTTCATCTATAAGCCACAGGGAGAATATGATTATAAAGGCAGCCAATATGGTGACATTAAAAACTATATCTATGAAAAAGATTATGAGATCAAAGATGGAGGTATCCTTATCTTTGGGAATTATCAAATTCCATTAAAATAAAAATTGCTGGTGCCTGGCACGCCCCGAATTTTGTCGAATTCGGTCGTTGTGCCTAGCACCAGCAATTTTTATAAAGACTGCGGACTATCCGAAAGAGTGTTGGCAAGGATGAGATAGATTAATAAAGAAGCAGGGATGACAAAAAAGAATAGCAGCCTAACGACCAAAGATGGTATCCCAAAAACTCTGCTATTCCTCCACACACGCCATATAAGGCTTTATCTGTTGAAGATTTCCTTAGTTTTCTGTTATTCATTATTATCCCTCCATTTATTTTCCCGTTATATGACAAAGCAAAATAAGTTGATTGACAATTACCTTAAGATGGATTAGATTGTTAATGAGAATCGTTTTCAATTAAGAAAGACAGTTTCACAGTTGACAGGATCAATCGTCACGGTCTGTCATTAAAGAGCCAAGGAGGTTCACAACCCACAATGAAAAAGATTACATTGGAAAATACATACGAATGGGAAATCCATTCTGAATTTATGAATCTTCCTTATGATATAAAAGTTGCCATTCCTTCCACTCCACCTCCACAAGCAGGCTATCCGATTATCTATGTGCTAGACGGAAATGCTTATTTCTCATTTGCGCGAGATGTGATCCGTTTACAATCGAAAAGAGCTGCCAAAACCTTTATTGACTCAGCTATTGTCGTCGGAATCGGCCATCCCGGTGATGATGAAGCAGTCTCAAAACGGCGCTTCTATGAGTTTACAGCTCCAGCAGAAGCATATATTTATCCTGAACGTTTAAAGCGTTTTGGCAAAAAGGAGCATGGTGGAGCAGAAAGATTGATGAAATTTATTCAGTTTGAGTTAAAACCTGAAATTGAAAAACATTTTTCTGTTGATCAGCAGAAACAGGCTTTGTTCGGCCATTCCCTTAGCGGTTTGTTTACATTATGGGCCCTATTCACACAACCCAAAGCCTTTCAAACCTATCTTGTTATTAGTCCCTCTATCTGGTGGAATGATCATGAGCTTTACCATTATGCAAACGAGTTTTTGCAGAAAACAGATAAACAGAGTGATGTTAAACTTTTCATTGCTGTTGGAGAACATGAAGCATTTATGGTCAACGATGCCAAGCAACTATTTAGTCAATTAGAGAGAGATTTTAATTGCAGCCTCTACATCGCGCCTGAAGAAAATCATGCCTCTGTCGTTCCAACCACAATCAGCCGCGCCTTCCGGTTTGCATATACTCGCTAATGCAGGAACTGGTTGATGTTTTTCCTACAGAATCCAAAAGATCGGGTCTTTTGGAATTTTATATGATGATGACCGCCCGGTTCTTTAAAACTTCCAAACTATGATAGTTTATGATTCCCATTCAAGTAATTCAATTCGGTTTCCAAATGGATCATATAGGTAAATTCTATTCGCTCCAGGAAGATTATCATCAACAATATATTCGACCTCACAGCTCAATAAATATTCTTTTAGCGCTTCCAAATTTCCCACTTCGATCGCAGGATGCGCTTTTTTTGCTGGAACAAACGGGTCCTCTGTACCGATATGGAGTTGGATTTCACCAATAGAAAACCAAGCTCCTCCTCGTTTTCGAAGTGTCTCAGGCTTCTCAATTTCCTTAAAGCCTAGAATATCAGAATAGAATTGTCTGGCTAACTCTTCCGATCCCTTTGGTGCGGCCAACTGAACATGGTCAATTTTCTTAAAGGTAAATGACATAACGTTTCCTCCCCTATTCTTTTATTCTAAGTATACAGACTTTTTGTTATAAATTATAGACCCGTAGCGAGGAATACGCTTCCTTAAAGGAAATCATCGTGCTACACTGAATGTATACACTCTAAATATAAGGGGAGATCCACGATGCTCTTATTAACGGTCATTATCATCATCGGGCTATTGACAATTATAAATATTCTGAAATTACAATATAATCAAAACAAAACAATCATTGATCAAAATGAAGTTTTGATAGAAATCTTAGACAAATTAAGCGGGGAGGAAGAAGTTAGGGAAACGGATGAATAGTTGAGAAAAGTCCATTATAAAGTTTCCCCCTCCAACTTTCGCAATAATTTATAAGCGCCTATCAGGAAAAAATAGATAATAAATACATCTAGAAGCCAAGCAGATAGATGGAACTCTGTTGTTGGTAAAAACAGGAGAGAAAAGAGCAGTAGATGATTTGTGATTTCATCAGATCCGTGATAGGTGATCCAACTAAACGGGAAACCATAGGATTTTCCATAGGTAGGAAAAAATAGAACAATGCCAATTGAAGTGATAATACTAAGAATAAAAAAATTTTTGTACTTCATCATTCACATCTTCCTTTATTTTAATGTGGGGGGATATTGTCATTTCCTTTGCTTAATTAAAGCCTATTCACGACAGCTTTAAAATTTCCCGTTTAAAATAGAAAGCTGTTCCATTCACTCCCGATAATTCCCAGCCTTCTTTTCCTAAAGCATTTAGCTTTTCGGTCATAACCGCTTCAAAGTCAGTAAGTACTTTTAATTGAATTTGAATCACTTCCACTTTGTATTCAAACTGCTTCACTGTCAATTCCTTCTTTCCGTATGATACAGCTGCCTTCACTCTAATTATCGAATGTTCAGTATATTCCAAACGAAATCATGGCTCCTGCGAAAAGTGAGAGTTCGGCAAGCCTCCGTTTGAGGAGGCTTGCCACTCGTCTGCGGAAAACACAATATATTTTCGGAGCGAGGGGATATGCATCCTAATAGTTCGCTTTTTCTTTGATGAATATACTATTGTCCCAATCTCCGGTAACTATCACTTATATATCCCGTACGTCTTATTGACATCTTGTATAAAAATAATACCATTGCCTGGTTCATCTATTTTAAGTTTTTTCCTTATCGAGGAGACAATTGGTTCAGTATTTTCCGTTTCTGACAAAATCATCACAAGCTCTTTCTCTGGTTCAATGTCCATGGAAAATAACTTACTGGTTTCATGGATGCCAGAGCCTCTAGCATTAATAATCGTGCCGCCCTTAGATCCAGCTGCGGTTGCGGCATCAATCACAAACTCCGCATTGCCTTTTTCTACAATTACCGTAATCGCATGGTACATGACAGGATCCGCACCTCTTTCTTCTTTAATATAATCACTTTTGCAGCTACTAGCGCCAATTACTTGGCAAACAGAAGTGGTAAAGGCTATGCCGTGATTCGGCTTTTGAAACTTGAATTTTTGATCAAGTTGTTCTAGAGCTTGCCTAACGGTTTCTTTGTAGCCAATCATAAAGACAATCTCTTTTCTGACATCAGATAAAGCCAAAAATTCCAAAAGACGGCTTTTTATTGTGCCTTTGCCTAACAACACAGTTCCCCCAGAAATACCGCATTTCTTTGCCGCCTGCACGACTTTACTTCCCAATCCAAGATTGACAATCACGCAAACTCGTTCCACATTACCCGATATCGACATTCCCCTCTAATCCTCCTTTTTTAGATTTTAATTTAAAAACAAGACCTAAAATTTGTAAAGCGATTAAAGGTGTCATTGCCACCATCGCAATCATGCCAAAGCCATCTATTAACACGTTAGCTCCCTCTACAGCTTCGGCAGCTCCCTGGACAAAAGCTAAGATAAACGTAGCCGTCATCGGACCTGACGCTACCCCACCAGAATCAAAGGCAATCCCGACAAACAGTTTTGGAACAAAATAAGTCATCACGATGGCGATGATATAACCGGGCAACAGATAGTGCCATAATTGAAGATCCTGTATAAGTACCCTTAAGATCGATAAAAACACAGCCATGCCCACACCTAGCGATAGTGTAACCAATACCACACTTTTCTTTACGTATCCACTTGTCACATCTTCTATTTGATGGGTGAGAACATGAACAGCAGGTTCAGCTAAGATCGTTACCACTCCTAAAACAAAGGCTACAATCATAACATATGCTTTATTATCTAAGGAAGCTATATTATAACCTATAGCACTGCCCACATCCATAAATCCTGCATTCACACCGACTAAGAATAATACAAGTCCTATAAAGGTAAATAATAATCCCATCATAATTTTCCTAACAGCTCTCTTAGACATTTTAAAGGAGACGATCTGAAAAATAGAAATAGGACTATAATTGGCAGCAAGGCGACAACGATTTCTTGTGATATGATCGGGAGATTTTGTATAAAAGGACCAATAATGGTTTTTGAGGCGTTTTCTGCCTCTGCAAGACTTCCTGTCATTTTATCTGTTTTCGAAATGATATTCATGATCATAACGAAGATAATCGCACCTGTAGAAGCAACTGCCACTAAGCCAAAGCTGTCTTTCTCAGAGGCTTTACTGTCCTTTTTCAACATCGAAACACCTAAAGCAAGTGCAAGCATAAACGGAACAGTCAACGCACCCGTCGTTGCCCCCGAAGCATCAAAAGAAATGGCTAAAAACTCTGGTGATGTAAACAAAGCAAGAACGAAGATGATTCCATACAAAACAGTCAATAGTTTATAAAGAGGAATATTAAAAACAATTCTAAGAAGTCCTGTAGCAATCAGTAAGCCAATTCCGAGGGAAACCACCACAACCAGACTTAATTTCGATATCAACCCTGATGTTACTGAATCAACTTGCCCTGCAAGGATGTGCAAATCGGGCTCCGCAATGGAGATAAAAAAACCAAGTAAAATACCCGTTATTAATACAATCCAAATTTTATTTGACTTTGCAATCGCCGCTCCCATTGTTTGACCAATTGGCGTAATTCCTGTATCAACACCAATTAAGAAAATCGATAACCCTATGATAATTAAGATAGCTCCAATAATAAAGCGAATAATAAATGAAAAATCAAGAGGGGTTAAAGTAAAATGTAAAATCAAAACAATTACCGTAATAGGGAGTACAGCATACAATACTTCCTTTATCTTAGAAACAAGTGCATCCAAATATACATCATCCCTTTCAAATTTATGATAAGTGAAACCCCGTCTGAGTTGAAAACCCTTCCAGCATGAGGTAAACAATATAAAAAGTCTGTTCCAGAAGGACAGCGGTATCCTTAAGTGCCAGACTCCACTTAGAAAAATAGACTCTTTTCTATTATCACATAAAATTGTATAGCTTGAAAAGTAGAAAACTCATACTTTTATAAAGTGAGTCTATTCCATTTAGACTAGACAACTAAAAAAAATAGTTTGGATGCCCACGCATCCAAACTATTAAACCCGCCTTTTCTCCATCACGTTAATCCCAATTCCCATCATGATTACAGCCATTAGCAATAGGATACTGATTGGCCGTAATACTTCCATAAATCCGTAGCCATATAGGGTTACACCTTTTAAGGCTTCCATACCATAAAGCAGTGGAGATATCTTTCCAAGTATCAAGATTACTGGGGTAGACACAATTTCAATGGGCCAATATGCTCCACCAAGCATCGCCAAGCTGACAGCAAGAAGCGACATAAGTCCATGAAATTGATCCAATCTTTTCGACAATGCTGCGACCAACATACACATCGCCACGATCGTTAGAACATATGGAATCAAGATCAACAATGTTTTGCCAAAACCGCCATGAAAGTCGACTCCAGCGCCATACCGAAAAGCGCTAAAGATCAACACAACTTGAAGATACCCCATCACAAAGCTATAAAGCAGATTACCGCCATACATTTCCCACTTTTTCACAGATGATAGCGTCATTCTCTCCCAAATTCTTGCCTGTTTTTCTTCTAATATATGAATTACATTAAAAGCGATTGTATAGATCACAAAGAATAAAGAAAAACCAAATAGACTTTGTAATTGATTATCCATTATTTTACTTTCAGCATTGCGAAAGTTTTCTTTTTCAATATGAAAAATAGGTTGTTCCAATGCCTTTTCCCATATCGAGTCAACTTTATCCCGTTTATCCGTTGATGAGTACGTAGCCAAAACTGATTCCTTTTGCAGTTTATTTGTATACACTTCTTGGATATAACGTTGCAATAGCATTCCATTCTCTGCAAAAGCCCCCGTCATCAAGGTGAAATCCTGCTCTTGCAAATGTAAGCCTGCCTCTGTTTCTCCATTGCGGATCGCCGCTTTTACACTCTTTTCATTTGTTGGTTCGAATACAAATAATTCTGATTGATTTAATGAATCGATTAACACAGATAGCTCTTGTTCAGGGAGTTCAGAATATACAGGAACCGTAACTTTATGATAGCTAGACTTACCAATGAAGAAAGAGAAAAGGACACATACCATGGTCATCAGGATAAACACCCATGGTTTTCTTATAAAAAGACGAAGTCTAGTTTGAATAATTCCGATCATAAAGCTCTCCCCTTTCGCGGAAACAACAGCCACGCACTAAAGATAAGAAGGAAGGTAATAACAATTAGAACGATAAGGGATGGAAAGATCTCATCCATTCCTACACCTTGCATCGCTCCCTTATATGCTTCCATCGCCGCTCCATTAGGAGTGAGTTGACCGACTTGTGCCATTGTTTTAGACATATTGCTTACAGGTGTAAAACTACCACCGAGAAAGGATAAAACAGCGACAAAGGCTGTCATAAACAATTTCGATGCTGTTTCTGAATTTAGCCGATAATTAACCGCCATTAATAAAACAGAGATCCCCCCGATGGTGCAAGCATAAGCAAGCGTAATCAGTAAAAATGCTTCGATATTAGCCCAATAAACACCATAAAATAGGGCCGCTCCCCCATATAAAATAGCCATTTGCATGCCAGCCACGATTACTGTAGATAGAAAGACACTCAAAAGATAGACTCCATTTGAAACATTTGCAATGAGCATCCGATCCCATACATTCCATTTCTTTTCCAAAAAACTCCGCGAGCTTATACTAGAGGCAATAAATAGGACGAACATCACACCCATCCCGATTGTATAATACCCAAAGGCATCAATCGGCTCTGTCTCATCAAGCGCTGCAATTTTTCCAAATGGCGCGATGGCCAAATCGCTTTCTTCCACAGGATATCCTTCTTTTCCCAACGAAGCCTGTACTGAATAATGCTCTTGAAAACTTCCAAGTATATCCTCCACTATAGCAGCCAATTCCTCTTTCCCCTCATTTAAATAAATGGTGAGAGCAGGTGGCTCTTGATCTCCGATAAAAAGCGATGCTAGCATATCTTCACTAAAACCTGCCGGTACTTCAATAATCGCTGAATACTTCTCCTTCTTTTTCTCCTTATCCAGCTCAGCAGGGGATAGTTCCGTTAATGTGAGGAACGAATCTAATTCTCCAAATACCTCTTTTAACCTCGAGATTGGTAAAACACCTTCTGCTTCGGCCTCGATTTGTTTTTGCGCTTCTTCTGGGATAGAAGAATGCGCTAATTCTTCTTTAAATTGGGCGAACTCTTCCTTTTCCATCGTGTGGGAAACCAGTCCTACGCTTCCGTTTAAGGCTTCCGTATCCCCATCAAGAATAGAGCCAAGAGAAAAGCCAAGGATCGTAATTAAAATTAGCGGCATCAACAATAGCACTAATAAATTCGGGGGATTCCGTAAAAATAGTAACAATTCTTTTTTTATAAAAGACAGGAGAATACTCAATTTCTCAACGCCCTTCCCGTCAGATGGAGAAATACGTCTTCCAATGTCGGTGTTTGGATTTCCACACCTATAATAGTGGCATTTGTATCTTCAGCCCATTTAAAAAGTTCGGAAATTAAAGTAACTCCTTTTGCTACCACAAAAGTGATTTGTTGGTTTTGCACATCAATACTTGAAATCACTGGCTGGGACTGTAATAACTGCAAAAAGGTGTCATTTTTCTGGTCTAATTTAATTTGAATCGTCTGTTCAGCAGAGAGGATATTTTTGATCTCTTCCTTCGTACCTGAAGCAATCACCATTCCTCGGTCCATAATATAGATTCGGTCACAGAGAAATTCCACCTCTTCCATATAGTGACTCGTATATAGAATCGTCATTTGCTTTTCTCGATTCAACTGTTTGACCGTTTCTAAAATGTAATGTCGCGATTGTGGATCAATGCCGACTGTCGGTTCATCCATAATCAGGATTTCGGGTTCATGTAAAAGGGCCGCTCCAATATTCAACCGCCGTTTCATCCCTCCAGAAAAATGCTTCACAAGCTTTTTTCCTTGATCTTGCAGTCCAATTTGTTGAAGAACCTCATCGACTTTTGCTTGTAACGGTGCTCGTTTCATCTTCTGGATGCGCCCAAAGAAATTCAGATTCTCCCTTGCGGTTAAATCATCGTACAAGGCAATTTCCTGCGGCACTACCCCTAATTTTGTACGAAGCTCCCCTGGATGCTTTAGCACATTTTTTTGCTGTACATACACTTCACCCTTTGTCGGCGGAATAAGTGTCGAGATCATCCCAATCGCTGTTGACTTTCCTGCCCCATTCGGACCAAGTAAACCAACAATTTCTCCACGTTTCAAATGCAAATTTAGATCCTGAACGGCTTTATATTGTTTAAAATGCTTTGATAAGTTTACAACTTCAAGCATGATAAATCCTCCTTCCCTCTTGTCTTTTATCCCGCATGAACGGGCAGTAATCCACCTCAAGTATTACAAAAAAGCGCGTATGTGGAGATACACTGCCCGTAAAAGCCCGGTTGGTTCTGGCCGATTGTAGCCTTTGATCCTCTGAAATTAGTGGGGATAAAAGAAAATCCCCGCTAATTGAAGCTTCACTTTATTTTACGGGAATCATTTGTCATTTCGCGACTGGCTGTAGTCATAAAATGTTAGTGACCTGCGTCATAAAACGGAGTATTTTTTCCATGCGGGAGTATTTTTCGTTATACAGGAGTATTTGCAGGCTATACGAGAGTATTTTTCGCTATACGAGAGTATTTACTAGCTATTCGAGAGTAAATCACCGTCATCCAGGAGTAAATACATTCCTCCTTTTGTGGAGTGCAAAAAAATCGCCTCCCTTTGGAGACGATTTTAAACTAGATCATTTTTCACAGCATAGATGGCTAATTGCGTCCGGTCTCGCAGCTCTAACTGCTGTAAGATTTGCGAGATGTGATTTTTAACGGTTCCAACAGATAGATACAGTTGATCGGCGATCGCCTTATTTGTCTTGCCTTCTCCTACAAGTCTAGCGATATCGAATTCCCTTGCTGTGAGCGGAATTACAGGTGATGGAGCGGGGCTTTTCCTCTTCAGCAAATGGGGCATCATTTTCGCCGCCACTTCTTCATGCAGAACAAGTCCCCCAGTTAGACAGCTTTTTACGGCTTGAATCAGCTTGTCTGGCTCAGACGTTTTTAATAAAAAACCATTTGCACCATCCTTTAAAGTTTCCACCGCTGCCTCTTCATCATTAAAAGTAGTCAAAATGAGAATTTTCACTTTTGGCCAGCGCTGCTTGAGCAATTTGGTTGCTTCAATCCCGCTCATATCAGGCATGCGAATATCAAGTAATATCAAATCAGCTTCAGCCTGCTCCATCACTTGGAGTGCTTCCACCCCTGTACCCGCTTCACCGATAATCGTGAAGTCTGCTTCCTGTTCCAAGATCATCCGCAATCCTTTTCTTACAATCACTTGATCTTCCACAATTAAAATCTTCTTCATGATACAGGCATCGACCCTTCTATAATAAATTCTGTTTCTGTTTGATAAATCCGTAATTGCCCCCCTTGTTCTTCCACTCTTTCTCGCATCGCCGTCAAGCCGAAGCCTGCCTCAAAAGAAACGGGTCCATGAATGTGATTGGACACCACCCATTCTATTTCCCCAACCGCCGATCGGCCAAATGTTAAAGAGACTTCTTTAGTTGAACCATGCTTCATGGCATTCGTTAAAGCTTCTTGGACAGAACGATACAGCACAATGCTTTGTTCATTTGATAAAGCGGTGAGTAATACTCCTTGCTTCGTTGTAAAACGGATCAACAATTGATTTTCAGCCTCAAGCTTTCGGATTAGCTGGATGACGGAGGTAATGCCAGATACCTCCTCATTTTTCAATGTTTTCACAGCCAATCTCGTTTCCTCCAAGCTCTCTATTGCTAATGCCTTTAACTCTCGATATTCTTCACTCTTTTTTTGAATGGAGAACATTTCTAATTGCATGAGGAGTGCCGTCAATTTATGTCCAACAGAATCATGAATATCACGGGCAATCCGCGTCCGCT
Organism: Bacillus sp. J14TS2; assembly: GCF_018333015.1. Classification (NCBI taxonomy): domain Bacteria; kingdom Bacillati; phylum Bacillota; class Bacilli; order Caryophanales; family Bacillaceae; genus Bacillus; species Bacillus sp. J14TS2. The sequence continues at coordinate 74,164 of NZ_BORE01000015.1, forward strand.
CTTCCAATCTTGCAACCTGTTCATTCTCCAAATTCATTCTTTTCACTTGGCGATATTCCCCTAACAACTGCTGATAGACCTCTCCTTGTTCTTGACGCTCGGTGAAAGAGCGATTAAGCCACACCTCAATAATGAAAAAAAACAAGGCAGCAAGAAATAAAGGAATGGGCCACTCGTTCAAAATCGTACTGCATAAAAGAAGTAATCCAAAGCTATACACTAAAAGCACGCGCAGTTCTATCACGCTCAAAAGAAAAACTGCCTCAATTGTCAAAAATAATAGAAAGATCCATATCCACATAAATGGAACATCTAACCAAATGAATGTGCAGAAGAAGCCCTGCAAAATAAGATAGAACCAAATCGGCCTTTTCATAATGGGCAGGAAAAAATAAATGGTAAAGGCAACGGCACAAACAATCATTTGTAATGAAAAGATTGCTTCCTTCACATCATTACGAATCCATAAACATCCCCATAATAAGGCAAAGACGAGAATTCGAATAAGCCATGGTTTCATACTATTAATATTCTTACCCCCTGACAAAATGACGATTTGGCATCCCCTTTGGTAATTTGCTAGAATGCTAGAAGAGTTTATTATATATATTGCATATGAAAGTTGGTTAAATCATGAAAAGATTTTTTCTATTTTCTTTATTAGCGCTATTGTTAATAATGGTTGGAGCATGTTCTAAGCCCACAGATCAAAGTGGGGAACCGTCGAATACTTCAAGGGAAGAAGACAACGCAGTTGCTTCTAGTTCAGCCAACACTGAAGATAAAGACCAGTCTTACTCTCACAATCCATCTTCTACAGAAAAGGTTGAAAAGAATCAAACCTCAACGTCAAATGAGTCTGAGTCAGTTTCTAAAAAACAAGATGATCATTCAACAACAAATGGAGAGGAGCATCCTGTAAAAGATTTTGACGTGGAACATTACTTAACTGAACATTATCCGATCGATCACACCTATTATACAACTGATACCTGGGAAAATGAAGATACCGGAAAAACCGAATATATCATCGGCATCCATCCTGATACAGAGGAGTTTGGGCAAGAGATTGATGATATTTTTAAAAACGGATCTCCTGAATTTGATGATAAGATCAAGAAAAGCGCAAGCGCCTTGAACAGCCCCGACAAGCAAATGTTCTGAGACAAGAAAAGTCCGGTTTTGACTTTTATTGTCTCAGGTTATTTGACCTCGAGGGGCTAGGCGCTGGAGCTGGCTCAAGCATTAGCCAATATTTATACTTTCCTATCCTGGAACAAAGGACATGATGGATATTGCGGAAGATATAATAGAGGAATTGTCTCAGTTAAATGAGCAAGTTCATATTGAGTCTGTTTACTGGCAAGCAAGTGATGAAGAAGAATTCCCGATCCTTTTAGTGCAGGATAGATAAAGCGAAAGTAGAAGTTTTCATTTATTTTCCACTGTTTTTAGAGGAGCAAAGGCTAAAATTGCAACATCCTGACGGCCTGAACCAAGCGGGCCTTTACTCAAAAAGGCGGAAGTGCCTGTCCAGCGACGTACAAATTTAAAGGGTTCTGACGAGATAAAGGAAACACGATGAGCCCAAAGGGCGAATCGATGTTGACTTACGCAAACAAAAATCGTAAATTTGCTAGGCGCTGAGGCTAGATTAGGGCAGTGTATCCCCCTACCGTTCTTCCTTGAAGTGGCGGATTACTGTCCGCGAATGCGGGATAAAAACGAAGGAAATATACTTGGGCGAGTGGCAAGTCTATGTATGTTTCCTTCTCTAAGGCAATGAGTTGTTCGTGTTTGAAACTTAGCATTTTAGTTATGACCAAGTTTCATTCAAAAGCCCATGTCGATGTATAGGATTTCCTTCAGCAAATGCCGTCTGAAAAATTTTGAATTTTCCTTCATTTAATGATATGATTAAGTATGATACATAGTTTTTCAAATATGCGTATAGAGGTGAAGTCTCCTTGTTTTCTAGAAATCGTTTGAACGGTTTTCAAGTTGAAAACATCCGCAAAGACTTCATTTCCGGGATTACCGTTGGTATTGTGGCCATTCCACTTGGGATGGCTTTTGCCATGGCTTCTGGCGTGAAGCCAGAATATGGCATTTATACAACGATAATTGCAGGATTGATTGTTTCTTTGCTAGGTGGTTCTCGTTTTCAAATTGCCGGCCCTACTGGCGCTTTTATTCCCATCTTACTTGCAATTGTTCTTCAATATGGCTATGAAAACCTGTTGATTGCAGGGTTTATGGCTGGTTTTTTCCTTGTCCTAATGAGCTTTTTGCGAATCGGAAATTTGATACATTATATTCCAAGATCAGTGACGATCGGATTTACAACAGGCATTGCGGTGATTATTTTCACTGGGCAATTGGGCAATTTTTTTGGCTTGCATGCATTAGAGAAAAAAGAATATTTTCATGAAAACATGCTCGAAATTTTCCAGCATCTTCCTACATTAAATCCTTATGGCCTTTTGATTGCTGGCATTGGTATCGCGACGATTGTATTGATTCCAAAAATTGCACCGCGTATCCCTGTTTTGTTAGTGGGGCTACTTGTTCCCACTTTTGTATCTGTATTCTTTTTCTCTCATCAGCTAGATACAATCGGAACCGTTTTTGGCGGGATATCCCAAAGTTTACCTGGGTTTCATTTTCCCGATATCACATGGGCAAAAATTAATCATCTATGGGGACCAGCCTTTGCCATTGCTGGATTAGGCGCGATTGAATCCTTATTATCTGCTGTGGTCGCAGATGGGATGACCAACGAAAGGCATCATTCCAATCGGGAGTTATTTGGTCAGGGAATTGCTAATATGATCACACCACTATTTGGAGGAATTCCAGCCACAGGAGCAATTGCTAGAACTGCAACAAATATTAAAGCTGGAGCAGCCACAAGATTATCTGGTGTCATTCACAGCATTTTTGTGCTGCTGACTTTATTGTTGTTAGCTCCCTATGCCTCCTATATTCCGCTTGCAGCGATGGCCCCCATTTTAATGTATGTTGCCTGGAATATGAGCCAAGTGAAAACATTTAAAGAATTATTAAAAAGGAAGAGCGGCGATTCACTTGTATTAGTAGTCACTTTTCTATTAACGATATTTGTGAATTTAACAATCGCTATCCCGATTGGTTTAATATTAGCTGTGTTTTCATTTGTGAAAAAGAAAAGCAAATTGCTGCACATTCAACAAGAAGAAACCTATCGACAAAACTCAACTGAGGATGGTCACTTCATCCATTATAAAATTTTCACACTGAAAGGTCCGTTATTTTTTGGAACTGCTCAGGCATTCGAATATTCTATAACAGAAAAATTAGAAAACATTCCGAAAACACTCATTTTTAACATGGCTGATGTCAGTTTGATCGATGCAACTGGCGAAGAAAAGTTGACTTCCTTTGTGACAGAGGTTCAACAAAATGGATACACGGTATTCATTACTGGATTACCAGAATGGGGAAAAGAAGTTTTTCAGCAAAGTGGTCTGAAGGAAGTAACGACTTGTTTCCCTGATGTGGAAAGTGCCAAGAACGCCATATTGTCACTATAGACTTGAACAACTTGAGGGACATTGATTGCACAGTGAAATTCCTCCTCGAGGTTTTTCACCCCGACCTGCTTAGACCGAGTATCCACTACTCGGTCTGTTCATCTGTCCATACTGCTGTATTCCTTTCTTCTTCGGTGATATGGCCGAATTCTTCCATTTTATTTAATACAATCGCTTGTCTTTCACTGTTCAGTTGCGGGTTTTTCAATGGTGAATAAACTTCAGGAGCCTTTGGCAAGGAAGCTAGAATTGCCGTTTCCTTTAAAGTGAGTGAATCTTCTGCAGTCAAATTTTTATCGAAATAAAGCTGTGCTGCTTCCGCTAAACCGTATGTCCCATGCCCAAAATAGATGGTATTGAGATACATTTCCAAAACTTCATCTTTCGTATAATGACGCTCGATTTGCAGAGCCATCAGCATTTCTTTTGCCTTTCTTCCTAGCGATTTATCCTGTGTCAAAAATTGGTTTTTGACTAGTTGCATTGTAATCGTACTTCCACCTTGGGCAAAGGATTGAGTTTTCAGATCAATAAGCAGGGCACGAGTCAAAGAAATCGGATCAACCCCAAAGTGATAATCAAAACGATGGTCCTCAATGCTGACAAACGCTTGTGGCACATATTCCGGTAACTGCGTAAGCGGCACATAATTTTCTTCTTTTTTTAGAGCGTCCAGTTGTGCAAGCAGTTCATCGCCAACCAATCTTTCACCTGCAATTGTGATTAATAAAAAGGCCGCTAATAAAAGTAAGCCAGGGATCATTACCCATTTCCATTTATATGAACTTTTTCTAGAGTATCGCTCAGCGCGACTTCCGATATTTTCTTTTAAATGTATAGAACGAGTCGTCATGGGAGATTCCTCCTTTTCTCTTAGTATAGGATGAAATCTCTGTACAACCTATTGAAGTTCCTTTCAGTTTCCTTACATATCTGTCATGTTTCCAAATCCCAAATTGCTTACATATTTGTCAATAACGCCATAATAGCTGCAATCGTTACAACCCCTAATATTAGGCCTGATAAGCTCGATATCAAGCCAACTCGTTTTAAACTAGAACCTTTTGGAGCAATTACATAGATAAACAGACCAACCATAAATAAGCCTATCCCTAGAAAAAATCCTGATGAAAAGGTGGGCGCAAATAGCCAATACCAAATTGCTGCAATCCCAACAGCACACACCAAACTGATGCCTACATTTTTTAAAATCATTCTGCTTATTCCTCCAATTTATATAACCTAGTAATACTATGTATACATGTAAAAAGAACAGACCTTAAATGGTCTGGTGCCTACCTAAATAAAATCCTGCTTGACTAATTGGATAAAACAAAATCGTTGCAACAAAACATGCGCCAAGAAAAGGATCTGTTAAAAACGAGTGAAACCACTCCATTGGAATAATCCCGTAAAATAATATGGCCATAAACAGCAAATTAGGTAAGAGTGTGAGCCGAACTGTTTCAGTTAATAACCTTTTTCCTTTGCTGCCAAATTCTTTTCCTAGCTGGAAACCGATCAACATCCAGTAAGCTGTATAAATGATCAAGATCCACCAGCTATTTTGCGCGAGCGTCACCCAAATCCAATGAAAGAAGGGAAGATTGCCTACATGATAGGCCAATGTAATGCCTATGCCTACTATAAATAACCCTATGTTAAATAAGCTAAACAGGACTTTCACTTGCGGCGGGGTCGGCAATGAAGCGTTGCGAAAACTGGCCGCCAATTCTTGCGGACTCCCTAGCTTATTCACAATCACGGCCATTGCCTCCTTCTCGGTCAGGTTTTCGGCAGAGATTTCCTCTTGAATATGGGCAGTGATTTCTGCCACGATTTCCACTCGGTTTGAATGATGATGCAATTCCTTTTCTAGCTGCTCGATATATTCGCGAAAAGTAATCATGATTTCCCCAACACGCGATTGATCATCGAGGAAAAAAGCGTCCATTCACTTGTTTTCTCTTTTAAAAGTTTTTCACCAGTTTCTGTCAGTTTATAATATTTTCTAGCTGGTCCTTTTTCCTGCTTTTCCCAAAATGCTTCAACAAAACCCTGCTTCTCCAATTTATGGAGGGCTGGATAGAGCGTTCCTTCCTTCACTTGTAACGTGTAATCACTGCGTTTTTCCATCTCTTTAACGAGCTCATACCCATACATGGAGCGTTCATCTAATAATTGTAATAATATTAGTGCGGTGCTGCCCTTTAAAAGTTCTCGATTAAACATTGTTCCACCTACCTTGTATTAATAGGTATGTTTAGTTTATGGGTTCTTTTCCTTGATGTCAAGCACCTATTTTTCAAATAGAAGCAATTCTCCATTTTTAAAATATCGCTTTCTTTTGCCTGTGTAACCAGATTTTTCAAGGGCCTTCGATAATTCCAGCAAAAAGAAGCCATGGGAAACAACTAAGACTCTATTCTTTTGGCTGTACTAATGTTTGGCTTCGTGTTTCTGGAGGCACTTTTAAGTGGATACGAGCCAGCACGGTCCATTTTCGAGTCATGGCGGAGCTAATACGAGCTATCGTGATTCATTTACGAGCCATCGGCCGCTCTTTACGAGTTATTAAAGGTCGAACGCGAGACCTGTTAAGTGGATTTACCGTAATTATTTTCTTTGAGATTGAGCAAGTGGTTTAAATCTAGTAAATATTGTTGGTCCTTATATTGTCCTTTAGTTGGAAGGTGAAGAGATTTCAGCATAGCGGCGGCCATATGCCTGGATTGAATCTGAAAGAAGGATCTAAATTCTCGGTTTGTTATGGAGGTTTCCATTAATAGCCGGTAATCAATGAGTGCTTGAATAAATTCTGCCGTCTTTCTTTGCTCGCACAAGCTACACCTCCAATAGCGCCTGATTCTTTTTACCGAAAATTGCTGACATTCGGAACAATAAATCCCCTGGATGATCTCCTTTTTACTCAGATTAAATAGGGCTAATATATCGGATTCTTCGGGTCGATGGAGGTCGATCAAAAGTGTCGAAAAATCTTCTAATTCTTTCGTTGTCAAAATAGGCTTGGAAAATTTTTTATCTACCCTTCTCCATTTGTGTAGTATGGCTGGAGGACGAATGACCATTTGCGCAACTTCTGGGTATTGAGGATTCGATAAAATTTTTGCTTGCGATTGTGTAACCACGACAAATGATTCGCTCGGAAGTATTGGAACAGCATATTTTTTCATTAATGATTTTAAAAAATATTGGTGATTTTTCACTTGAAGAATGGGATCGGGGAAAGAATCTTCTTTTTCATCCAATGTACGAATGAGCTGAAAGCGATCGAATAACAATGAACCTGAAATGTGTTTTGCCTCAAAAGGTAAAAAAAATCTTGGTGTTACTAAAAGTGAATCTATCTGAAAAAAGGATGCATGTGAGAGGGGAAGTCGGAGATCTTGTAAAATGAAATGTTTTTGTGATAATGGAAGATGCGCCGTATATTTATCAAGAATGATCTCACCTCGATATCCTGCTTTTCTCCTCCCTAACTGATCTTGGATATTTTTCATTTGTGGATGAGTAGAAGGCAATCTGCGCGCTAAAGCTTCTAACTGTAAAATAACAATGGGAATCGTTCTCTGTTTATTAGGCAAAGGCCTCACCTCTTTTTTATTGTCACAAATAGTATTCGACTTGAAGCTCTAAAAACCTTCTTTCTACAGAAGTTTTTATCTAAATGTTGCACAGGCATGTCCGAAGAGCTCACAAGTACGAGCCATTGCATATGGTTTATGAGCCGTCGCGTTCTTTTTACGAGCCAATCACACTCGATTTACGTGCCATCGCTCCCTTTTTACGAGTCATTGCACACACTTTACGAGTCAAGTGCGGCACATTGTGTCGTGGAGTTATAACTGTCTATCGATAGCCACCCACTCTTTTTACGAGCCTTTTTCCAACACAAAGCAGCCCGCCAGCTAATCATATGATGGTGGGCCACAAGTCGATATTTCATTTTAAAAACTGGTCATTTTTTCTGCAGGGTCAATCCGCTTCCGCACTTTTTGGGCAATGATGTCTTTATCGAAGTAACCAATGTTTAGGACTCCAATAATTTTTTCTCCTGGTTGGATATTGAGTGCTTCACGAAATTGAGGGTCACGGATATGTTGCGGTGTTTTCCAGGCCATGCCTAAGTCTTGCTCCCATGCTAACAGTTGTAAATTTTGAATCATGCAGCTTGCTGCAGCAAAGTTTTCTTCTGCTTGTTTCTGGCGGGGATCGTCGTCAATAACAACAACTAGAAATGCCGGAACAATGTTAAATTTATTACGAACTGAATCATGCATACTTCGCTCATGACAAGGTAGAATCGCTTCGATAAACGCGTCTCTTCTCTCGCCAGATACAAAGATAAACCGCCATGGTTCACGAAGTTTGTGGTTTGGTGCCCAGACAGCATCTTTCAATAATGATAGGACAAGATCTTGGCTGACTTCCTTGTCAAGATATCCGTTCTTCACGGAAGTTCTTTCCCGAATGATTTGGGCAATTGATGTAGTCGCTAACATTTTTAACCTCCAAAGATAATGATAATCATTTTCATTCACCTAACTTCACTTATCATACCATGATTCTTTTTTAAATCAAGTTATCGACTGCTACGGCCGGTTGCACCATATTAAAAAAGAGTCTCGTTTTGAGACTCACTCCCTCTAGAAATATCCATGGATCAGTGGAACAGATTCTGGCTTTTCCTCGGAAAATCGATATGCATTCTGGATTCTCATTGCCACATCTTCAACCATTTCCTTATTACTGTGAATGGTGGCAATAACCTCGTCCTTTGTAACTGCATCACCAATTTTTTTATGTAAAACGACGCCAACGCTTAAATCGATCTTCGATTCCTTCGTTTCCCGACCTGCCCCTAACATCATAGCTGCAACCCCGATTTCCTCTGCAATAATTTCGGAAACAAAGCCAGATTCCTTAATTTTTACTGGAATTTGATACTTGGCTTCTGGTAGTTTTTGAAAGTCATCCACAACAGTGGGATCTCCACCTTGATCTTTTAAAAATTGTTTAAAAACTGATAAGGCCTTGCCATTTTCGATTACTTCCAGTAAACTTTCGCGAGCTTCTGCCTCTGTCTCTGCCTCACCTGCTAACAGGATCATTTTACTAGCTAAAATAAGGCATAATTCTTGTAAATCCGCTGGACCATTCCCTTGCAATGTTTCAATCGCTTCCTTCATCTCCAGTGTGTTTCCAATAGCAAAACCAAGGGGTTGATTCATATCTGAAATCACAGCACTTGTTTTTCTCCCCACTTGGTTGCCAATTTCCACCATGGTCTCCGCTAAGGCTTCTGCATCTGCCAAGCTTTTCATAAAAGCACCTGAACCGACTTTGACGTCCAACACAATCGCATCCGCACCAGCTGCAATTTTTTTACTCATAATGGAGCTGGCGATTAATGGAATAGAATTGACCGTTGCTGTCACATCACGGAGGCTGTAGATTTTCTTATCAGCTGGAGTTAAATTTCCCGACTGACCGACGACCGCGATTTTATTACGATTCACTAGCTCCATAAACCTTTGTTCCGAAATTTCTACATGGAAACCGGGAATGGACTCTAATTTATCGATTGTTCCACCTGTATGGCCCAAGCCTCTACCAGACATTTTCGCAACTGGAACCCCTAGAGCTGCTACAAGTGGAGCTAAGATTAATGTCGTTGTATCTCCAACTCCTCCTGTTGAATGTTTATCGACTTTCACTCCACGAATATCTGATAAGTCAATGGTATCGCCTGAATCCACCATCGCCATGGTAAGTGTCGCGGTTTCTTCCGCTGTCATGCCTTGGAAATAAACGGCCATTAAAAACGCAGACATTTGATAATCAGGAATGCTCCCAGTCGTATATCCATCAATAACAAAGCGAATCTCGTCACTAGATAACGCTTTTCCATCCCTTTTCTTTGCTAAAATATCAACCATTCTCAATTCCATCACCCTTTCCTTCCTTTAATATTATTATTTCTGAAGGATATGTCAAAATCCTCCTATTCAATTAGCCTGAAAAGATTTATTACGTTTTTTGATATAAAGGCATAATGTCAGCTAATCGAATCGGCTGGGGGCTTGATTCCCAAAATTGCTGGGACGAGATGAATTATTAGAATACGATTTATACGAATGAGTATATATACCTACAAGCCGAATGAACTTCATTGTTTTATAGATGAACTTCTTATACAATGTCAATAACTGTAATTCACATAGTGATTAAGGGGAGAATATTCGTGAGGGCTATACTTATTGATGATGAACCATTAGCTTTGGAATATCTTGAATTCCAAATTAAAAAAATAAGCAATTTACAAATTGCGGGGAAATTTAACTATTTTAATCTGCAAGAGCATTCCTCATTACTTCAAGAGATTCAAGTTGTGTTTTTGGATATAGAAATGCCAAATACAAATGGGTTAGAGTTGGCGTCTCAGCTTTTAGAAATCAATTCATCTCTAATGGTCATTTTCGTCACAGCTCATCAAGAATATGCTTTACAAGCTTTCGAATTAAATGCGCTAGACTACGTTATGAAACCGCTCCAATTGGAGCGCCTGCAAAAAGCATTGGAACGGATCGAAGTAAATATTCGTGCTCAAACGAATAATCCCTTTTCCATCCGTACCTCCTTACAAATAAAAGTATGTGGTGACTTTTCCCTTTCTTTAGCTGAAAAGAAACTACCTAATTTAAAATGGCGAACATCTAAATCTCAAGAATTATTTCTCTATTTACTTCATAACTTTGGGAAATCTATTCATAAAACGGAACTACTGGAAATCTTGTGGCCAGAAATGGATGAGGATAAGGCTTATCCCCAGTTGTATACTGCGATCTATCACACAAGAAAAACACTGCATCCATTGAGAGAGCATTTGTCCATTAAAAATGAACCAGGGGGCTATATGCTGGTCATTCAAAATAGCTTCATTGATATTAACGAATGGGAAAAGACGATACAAAGTGCTCTATCCCTTGATTCCAAGTCGATTACGAAATATGAGGAAACGATGAATTTATATACGGGCTCTTACTTACAAGACTATGATTATATTTGGGCTGTGGCCGAGCGATACCGCTTGGATCAGTTATGGGTGAAGACTGCTACTCGAATAGCGGAGTGGTATGAAAACAATCAAGATCTAGAAGAAGCCGAAGCTTGGTACCTTAAAATTTGCGCTATAGCGCCAGAAGACGAACATTCCCATTTTGCATTAATGAAATTATATGCTCGTTTTAACTACGGGCTATTAATAGACCATCAATATAACCAATTGAAAAGGACTTTGGAGAATTTAGATCTCTCCATATCCCCTATTATTCAGGAATGGTACGATCAAAGGAAAGCAGAAGCTAGAGCCTAAACGATATCTAGATAAGGGGAGCCAATGTCCATACAAAAATAGACGAAGCGCGATACATATCCATTTTCACGCTTCGTCTCTTTATTATTGTGCATGTTTACGATGTCGAGTCTCGTTCTCCGACTTGCTCTTTGTGATTTTGTTCTTTCAACAAGTCACGTATTTCTGATAGTAACGCCACATCAGGTGCAATTTCTATTTCTTCCTCCATGACCGCTTCTTCCTTTTTCCTTTTCAGACTTCCGATTAATTTGATAAATAGGAAGATGGAAGCAGCGATAATAATGAAATCGACTACACTTTGTATAAAGACACCGTAAGCTATTGTTGCGTCTCCGATTAAGAAAACTAGTTTGTCAAAACTATAGCCGCCAAGCAGGGCGCCAACTAGGGGCATAATGATATCTTTAACCAAGGAGGAAACGATGTTCCCAAACGCGCCCCCTATCACAACCGCTACCGCTAAATCCATCACATTTCCTTGGATCGCAAATTTTTTAAACTCTTCCCACAAAATGATTGCCTCCCTTTTTATCAATATATTGTCTATGTATATTGAGCGAAATTTCCTCAAAAAGCGTATCAGTTTTTCTTTAAAAGCTCAAGGTATACTGTCAACAAAGGACCAATGTCCTATTCTTTATTTTTCCGCAAAATTCTACCATTTCAAGTTCAATTCTCCTTATAATAAAAGGAGGCGTTGGATGAAGGAGGATTTATGTATGGAAGATAAACTAAATAAGTATGAATGGGTGAAAACCATGGTCATTGTTGTCGTGGTTACGATCGCCATTCGTACATTCCTATTTACCCCTGTCTCAGTCGATGGTGCTTCGATGGAACCGACTCTGCATGATCGCGAAAAAATCATTGTCAGTAAAACAATCAATTGGATTGGAGACATCCATCGAGGGGATATCGTCATCATTAAAGACCCTGAAGAAAAAATAAACTATGTCAAAAGGGTGATTGGGCTTCCCGGTGAAACAATCGCAATGGAGAATGATCATTTGCAAGTTAATGGCAAAGAAATAGATGAATCCTATTTAACTGAAGCAAAAAAAATTACAAATCAGCATGGCACCAAGCTAACAGAGGACTTTGAACCTGTTACTGTTCCAAAAGATCAATATTTTGTCATGGGCGATAATCGACCAAATAGTATGGATAGTCGTGGCGCAGCGCCCTTTTCTTTAGGCTTTATCCCGGAGAACGAGATTATCGGAAAAAGTAAATTCGTGATTTTCCCAATTCAAAATATTCGCATGACACATTAATTGGGGACTGTCCCCCAACCTGGTAGCACGTTAACGCGTTGAGGGACAGTCCCCAACATTCTTTCAGAGAAAGGAAGTGATTGGAATCGTAACGGCTTTGTATGTTTTTGGCATCATAGGAGTGGTGATAAGTTTGGTGGTCGGCTTTCTTTCGGGGAGTTTTTGGATGTTTTTGCTTGCGGTTGTAGGGGGCGCTATTTTTGCCATCATCCAATTTGCTTTAGCGAATGTACTGGAAAAGCAAGAGACGATTCTCTATTATTTACAACAGCAAGATCATTCCCTGAGGAAACAGTTTGGAGCAGAGGGGAAAAAATGCCCCAATTGTCAATATGAATTCGATGCTGCATTGAGCTCTTGTCCGCGTTGCGGATCAAGAAAAGCGTAAGCCTCTATTTTCAACAAGCATATGTTATGAGACAAAGACAGGTTTTTTTGACCTGACCTGGGATTCCTCTTCATCACAATGATTATTTTCTTCTGTCAGGTCCGTCTCTTCTTGTGTAACTGATTGCTCATTCTCGTCTTCTGAAGTTTCTCCAGCCATCACTTTAGCTTTGATAATAAAACTTTCTTTAGCTTCAGGGGTTTCCCTGCATCCTCATCAAAAGTAACAGCAGACTTACTCTTTTTCTCACTTCCCCTTTCCTTATATTCGGTGGCATACTTATGTAAGTACTTTAACTTACCCAACAATTTTTAAACAAGCTTGGATAAGAAATATGAATAAGGCATAAAGACTTGGACTTGAAATAAGAACTCATACCATGTTTTTGGATATAGCGTCTATACATGAGATTTACCTTAAATGCTAAAGTCCTTTAAAATAATAGAGCAATCAATTATGGAGGATATCGGATTGATAGAAAACATTCTTTTTATGGAGAGAATGCATTAATACGCATTGTTTTGCCTGCATACATCTTATACAATGTAATGAACCGAACACTCTTATGGAATAAGGGATGTATGTTGAGGTACTTTAATTGATGTGATTGCGGGTGTAGGATTACATATGGGGAATGAATATTCATGATAAAATCTATTAAACCATCTAAATGGACTTTCTTTATTATTATTTTTCTTATTATCATAACAGCTATTCGTTTTTCCTGGATGGGTTTTTTAACTACACTTGACTACAAAGATTCTCCACATGCAAATCATGGTGTACTTGATTTACGCGGATGGGATTTTAATGATAGAGAGACGCTTCAACTAAACGGAGAATGGGAGTTTTATCCTTCTACCTTCATAACATCATCTGAACAGTTAAGTAAGCCTGCAACTAGATTTATCACTGTACCAAATAATTGGAATACATCGTTTGAAAAGGACGATTCTTTTCATTATGGAACGTATAGGCTCCGGATATTACTAGATGACAATGATGCAAAGTTTTGGGGACTACTCATCAATCAAAAGTACAATAATGCTTCCGCTATCTACGTGAATGGCCAACTTATCGGTCATGCCGGCCAGGTAGCTACTTCAGTAAAAAATTACAGAGGGAGTAATGTTCCCTTTACCGCTCCATTTAATTTAGATAACAATGAAATAGAGCTAATGATCCATGCTTCCAGCAACAAAAGTAGTGGTGGCATTATAAACCCCATTCATTTTGGAGCAATGGATGCCATTCAGTATCGCAAATTATTATCAGAAGGGCTACAGCTTTTGCTTTGTGGTGTCTTATTATTACATAGTGTTTACGCTGCCATCTTATATTTCATTCGCTTTAAACCTAGGCAGGGTTTACTTTTTTTCTCCCTACTGCTTCTATGCACCATTATTAGTGTACTTAGCTCGGATGATAAATTATTATTTAGATGGATTCCAGTAGATTATGATTGGAGAACCAGAATTACCTTCTTATCCTATATCGGTGTTGGAGCATTTATCCCACACATTATTAACAAATTATTTCCTATAAATTCCACTAAGCAGTTATTAAGGTATTTCACTGTTTTTTGTATAATATACGCATTATTTATGCTAGTAGCACCACCAAGGACCATCATACTCTCAACCAGGGTACTGTTCTATGTCGTTTTCGCTTGTTCTATTATAATATCCATCTTAATCCTCCGAAAAGTAAAGATACCTAAAGAAGAGAGCATCTTTTTAATACTTGGTTGTCTCAGTATAGGCGTAAATATTATTTGGACCTTGATCCATAATTTCACAACAACCACAATGCATTATCCATTTGACCTTATCATTGCCCTACTTTGTTTTGCGGCCTTTTGGTTTAAACGCTTTTCACGGATCGCTTCTGATGCAAAACATTTAGCGGAAAAATTACAGTTGGAGAATCAACGTAAGGATGATTTCTTAGTCAATACCTCCCATGAGCTAAGGAACCCATTACACGGTATTTCAAATGTTATTCAATCTCTTTTAGATGACAAAACAGCCCCTCTTCACAAAGAACATCGGAGACGATTGTCCATTTTAGATAATGTGGCTAAAAGGATGTCCTTTATGTTAAATGATTTACTGGATGTAACAAGATTAAAGGAAAAGACAATTCCATTGCATATTGAAAAAATTTTTATCCAAACGGTGGTTGCTGGTGTAATCGATATGACAAAGTTAATGGTGGAAGGAAAGGCAGTTCAGCTGCGAATAGATATACCAGACTCATTCCCTCCTTTAGCAGCGGATGAAACTCGCCTGATTCAAATCCTTTTTAATTTAATTCATAACGCAGTGAAATTTACGGATGAAGGAACCATTACGGTCCGAGCAACTATCCATCAAGAAATGGCCCATATAGAAATAGAGGATACTGGAATTGGAATTCAGGAAAAGGAATTGGAGCATATATTCAAGCCTTATGAACAGGCAACAGTCAATAAAGAGAGGGTTAGTGGTGGATTTGGTTTAGGATTAAGTATTTGTAAGCAATTAGTGCAGTTGCAAAATGGGGATTTAACTGTTCAGTCTACTCCAGGAAAGGGCTCTGTTTTCACTTTTACGCTCCCTTTATTTAAAGGGGTCCATAATGCCAAAATATCGACATCTCAAATTATCAAAGCAAACACTGAGCTCGCTACAACAATAACAGACAGCTTGCAGTCGAATAGCACTAAAAACGTGCATGGAAAACAAAAAATTTTAATCGTGGACGATGATCCAATAAATGTAAGTATTCTCCAATCTATCCTTAATGGGGATGAAAATTGCCTAATTACAGGGGTAACTAGTGCAAAACAAGCGATTGAAAAGTTTCAAACAGAGTCTTATGATCTTGTCATTGCCGATGTGATGATGCCGCAAATATCCGGATATGAGTTAACACAACTAATTCGAAAAAGTTATTCTATTTCGGAACTCCCCGTACTCTTATTAACTGCACGTACACGTACGGAAGATATATTAGCAGGTTTTCAGGCAGGGGCAAATGATTATGTGACAAAGCCTGTTGATTCACTGGAATTAAAAGCAAGAGTTCAAGCCTTAATAAAATTGAAAGTTTCCATCGAAGAACATATCCGTATGGAAGGAGCTTGGCTACAATCACAAATCCAGCCACACTTTATTTTCAATACCTTAAATTCCATTGCGGCCCTCGGGGAAATAGATATTTCTAAAATGCAACAACTTCTTGATGAATTTAATAATTATTTACGCTTGAGTTTTGATTTTCGTAATGCGGATCCTGTTATTCCTCTAGAGCAGGAACTTTCCTTGGTGCGCTCTTACTTATATATTGAAAAGACAAGGTTTGGCAATCGATTGACGATCAAATGGAGGTTGGATACGAATGCTACTATTCTACTTCCCCCGTTATCGATACAACCTCTCGTTGAAAATGCTGTTAAACACGGTATCCTCAAACTTGCCGAAGGAGGGACAATTTCTATTCATATTATCGAGCACTCATCTGATATTGAGGTTTCCATCATGGATAATGGAGTAGGAATGACAGCTGAAAAAATTAATAGGCTTTTAACTCGAGAAAAAGCAAGTGAGCGAACAAGCGTGGGACTTCGAAATGTTCACTCTCGGTTGATGAGGATTTATGGAAATGGCCTAAGCGTCCAAAGTGAACTAGACCGTGGGACAACGATTAGCTTTCGGATCCCTAAATAAAGAATATAAGAAAAGCGGAAATGCCTTGATCAGTCTCGATAACAAATCACCTGAGCTAAGTAAAATCCAGTTTTGAATTTTATTGGCTCAGGTGATTTAGTAGAACATCGGCTAAAGTCGCCACATGCGCATGTCTTCCCCGACGACTCGCATCCTGGGAGCCACTGCACCTACCCCAGTTCCAACGAAATCCTAAGGAAATTTTATAAATTCTTGTCTGAATAAACTTTTGGATCAAACATTCATTGGAAGCACCAGAGAATAAAGTAAATAATTAGCATAAGCTGTCGCTGTTTTATTTAATAGACCTCCGTCAAGTCCAGTTGGAAATCAGCGAAAAGCTTGGAGGTGATGAGTCCCATACTCACTTTCACGTCATGTTGCTCGTACATCCCATTTCCATTCAACGTATAGACGGTAATTGTGTCAAGCATCGGATTGACGATCCAATATTCTTTCACACTATAGTTCATATAAAGATTGAGCTTCGTGATTAGATCATGCGATTGGTTGGATGGACTAAGAATTTCCACAAGCAAATCAGGTACACCGACATATCTAGCATCCGTGAAGCCGCTTGGATCGCAAATAATCGTGATATCTGGAATCACAATTCTTGTACCATCCACCTTTTCACTTTTCAATTCAATATCATAAGGGGCATAAAACAATTCACATGATTTTCCATCGAGAAATTCCTCAAATGCTTTCCCTAGCTTGCGTGAAACTCGTTGATGTTTTGTCGAGGGTGATGGAGACATGTAAATCACTCCATCGATATACTCTAGTAATGCTTCATTGTTTTCACGAATTTGCCAATACTCTTCCAATGAGTGGGTGCCATTCTGGTATACATGCATGTAAAGTCCCTCCAACCTTCATTTACTTGTAGTATATCATTTCCGCCTACTCTTCTCCTAGATCCACCCTTTTTCCTGCGCCCGCGCAATCGCTTCTATTTTATTCTTTGCCTCTAATTTCTGTAAGACTTCAGACATATAATTTCGCACAGTACCAGCTGAGAGATATAATTGCTTGCTAATTTCCTTCGCTGTTCTTCCTTCAGCCGATAATCGTAGTATTTCTTGTTCTCTTTCTGTTAACGGATTATCTGCTTGGTACACATTGAGAATTAACTCCTGATCGTATTCCCGCTTCCCTTGCATCACCTTACGAATTGAGTCCGCTAACTCATCAATCGAACCATCTTTTAATAAATATCCGTGGACCCCTGCCTTGATCGCTCGTTCAAAATACCCTGGGCGTGCAAAAGTTGTTAAGATCATCACCTTACACATGGAAGACGACTGTTTTAACTCCTCTGCAACATCTAACCCGCTTTTGAGCGGCATTTCAATATCCATCAAACAAATATCTGGCTGCAATCGTTCTATCAAAAGTATGGCTTCTTTCCCATCCTTTGCTTGCCCCACCACGTCTAAATCATCTTCAAAATCTAAAAGTGTACCAAGTGCTCCCCTTAACATTCGTTGATCTTCTGCAATGACAATCCGGATCATAGCGTCATCTCCTCTTGCTTCAAAATAAGTGGCACCGTGATGTCCAATGTCATTCCTTTTTCCACTTTAAATTCTACTTGACCGTCTAATAAAGACAATCGTTCCTTCATCCCCCGTAAACCATTGCCTACCTTTATATTTTCAGTGGCCGTAATGCCATCATCCTGAATCCTGACTGAAAAAAAGCCATTTTTCTCTTGAAAATGAACAACACAACTCTGAGCTTTACTATGTTTGACAATATTTGTACCTGCTTCACGCAGACACATTGCAATGATGTTTTGCACAAGTGGGGGAAGATGTGTGAATTGGGTCCCCCCTTTTTGTAAAAATCCAATCCCAGCTGCATGCAGAATCTGTTCCATATGAATTAATTCTTCTGCAATCGTCAGCGCTCGCATTTCTGAAACCAGTTCTCTAACCTGCCGAAGGGCTGACCTGGAAGTGCCTTCCATTTCGCGCGCCTCCGCAATCGCCCGCTCTGGTTGTTTCTTCACCAATCTCTGGATGAGTTGACTCTGTAATGTAATTAAAGAAAGCGTGTGTCCCAATGTGTCATGAAGATCTCGAGCAATCCGGACGCGCTCCTCCCTTTTTACAAGCTCTTTAATTTTCTCATTGGCTTGATCTAATTCCTTCTCCAGTTCCATCCGTTTGTTCATGGAACGAATCCCAAACGGGGAGATCAGCATGACTGCAATAAACGGTAAAAAGGAGAGCGTTTCGATATGGGTTCCCTGAATAAACAACAGTATTAGAGTGCCAATAATCACAGAACTAAACGCAATTAAAGCTCGCTTAAACAAGATTTTATGTTCAAACCAACCAATGAAGTTTGATGGAAAAAAACCTAAGAATAAATTATAAGGACCATACCAAAGGCTTAGAATGACAATGATGGCTAATTGAATCGCCAACCAACAAACGTAGATTTTTATAGGAGGAAAACAAAAAAGCTGCCGATACGAGACCAAAAAAACCAAAAGAAGGGTGTAGCCGATGAATAGCTTCCACCCTTTTTCATTTGAAATATACAGTACGGGCATGAGTAAATAAACGAGAAAGATATAAGGGAAAAAGCCAAACTTTTTTGGGAATATGTGAATATTTTTCACTGGCTACACCGCTTCCTGTTTCCTTCTGATATACGTTGATAATACCATGAATACAAGCAGATAGGCGGCCAAAATAGTAAAATTTCTAAATTCCGGTGCATGCCCGCGAATAATTTCCCAAGCGCCATTCCCAAAATGATAAGCTGGAAGCCATGCTCCAATTTTTTGAATGATATTTGGTAATATCTCCATTGGCATCCACATACCGCCGGTAATCGCAAGCGCCATATACATAACGTTGCTCACACCTATTGCCGTATCTACACGTTTCATCGTTCCGATCAAGACCCCCAGTGCTAAGAATGGCAAAGAGGCAAGTAAAATCCAGCCAGCACTAAAAATCCATTCCAACGCAGATAAACTAACACCGTTTAGAAGGACCCCTGTAATAAAAATGACAAGCACAGAGCAGATATGAACCATTGTCTGGCCGACCATTTTTGCCGAATAATAGACGAGATCTGATAATGGGGTGACACGAATAAAAGTCGTCCATCCCTTTGAACGCTCCTCCACTAAGCGGATGCCCATTGTCATAATCGAACTTCCCATTACACTGAAAGTGGTCATTGACATTAAGTAGTGAGCATTCCACTCATCTTGATCAGGAACACCGGTATTCACTACTTTTGTAAAAATAAAATAGAACACAATCGGCATGAGAAGTGACCAGAATAGATAATACGGATTCCTCAACATCCGCAGCATTTCAGCATGACATTGATACCTGAACATCTTCATCCTATCTCCCCTTCCCTTCCCTGATTCACTAACTGTTCAAAGGCCTCTTCCAATCGTCCTTTTTCAACACGAACATCCCTCACCTCAAGCTGCTCAGAGTAAATTTTTGCTAACACAGCATCTGTGTCGTCCGTCAAAACGACCAATCTTCCCTCCTGAACGAAACAGTCAGAAACAAAAGGTTCTTGGAGAAAAAGCTTCTTTGGAAAACGATCCTTGGTAATGAAGGAAACGGATTGCTTAGTTAATTGCTTCTTCATATCATCTGGCTTTCCATCTGCCATAATCCTGCCATTTTGAAATAAAATGATCCGATCGGCAATATCATCGGCCTCTTGTAAATAGTGCGTAGAAAAAAGAATTGTTTTGCCTTGTTTCTTTAAGGCCAAAATATTCTCCCAGAAAGCTTTTCTAGCCGCGATATCCATTCCCACCGTTGGTTCATCAAAAAACAGTAAATCTGGATTACCAGTCAAGGCCAATGAAAAGGCGACTCTACGCTTCTGCCCACCTGATAATTTCTCAACCCGCTTTCTTAAATCAGCTTCTGCCAACCCTGTCATGTCCATTAATGTTTCTAACGGAAGAGGATTCGGATAATAACTGCGAAAAAGACGGAGAATTTCTCTCACCTTTAAGCCGTCCATTAAACTCACCTCTTGCAACATCACACCAATTCTTTCATGAACTGCCTTCGCTTTCGCATCCTGACCAAATAATTGTGCTGACCCTTCCGTAGGATTTAGCAATCCCAGCATCATCAAGATGGTCGTCGTCTTTCCCGCCCCATTTGGTCCAAGAATCGCCACAACCTCTCCCGGATAAATTGAGAAAGAAACATCATCCACCGCTTTTTTTCCTTTAAACGTTTTTGTTAACTGCTCAATATGCACTACAGCCTCCATTACTCCACCCCCAACTTCTATCCTTTAATTCTATCGTCCCAAAGCTAGGAATTTCAGTTGATTATGTAATGAATCTCATGTGACAATTGTCATTGCGGGGACTGACCCCCACTGTGGTAACGCTTTAACACGGTGGGGGTCAGTCCCTTTTTTTCAATAACTTTTTTACATAACAGTTGACATTTACCTCTGTAAAATATATATTACATGTGTAAAGTATTTTTTACCAAGGAGGGGTGTTTTTGAAAAAAGGTACGCGTGTTTTAAGTAGCAATTTATTCCTCCTAAGGGCTGAGAAACAATGGACACAAAAGTACGTAGCTGAACAATTAGGGGTTACAAGGCAAACCATACACTCCCTTGAAGCCAACAAATATAATCCGTCTCTTATGTTGGCATTTGAGATTTCTCAATTGTATGGAAAAAGGATTGATGAGATTTTCACATATGAAAAGAAAGGAGAGACTGAAGAATGACTGTTGTATATCTTATTTCTATAATAGTTGCGGCGTATGGGATCGGTGTATATATTAGTTTCTCAGCATCAGAAGGGAAAGATGAAAGAGGCAAAGAAATCCTTGCCAGGGGAGCTCAGATAGGTTTTGGTTTCTTATTCCTTGGTTTTTCGTTGCATCTATTGTTTATAGAATTTTTCAACCCAACCGTGGAACAGCTAAAAACAACAATGATCATTTGGATGAGTTTAGTCTTCTTGAGCAATGGCGTCACCATTCATATTCAGCGAAGGAAAATGATATAAAAAAGGGGACTGACCCCCACCTTATTAAAGCGTTACCACGGTGGGGGTCAGGCCCCTTCTATGAATTTTGAACAATTTTGTGCAGGTAGGTAGAGGTTAGTTTGTAGCCATTTTCGATTTTTTCGGCCAAAAAGCTGGCTCTTTCGAAGAGGATGGACCGAATATGCTGAATTTCTCGGATGATTTTTTCCGAAACGGCTTCCTGTCGATCTAGTCTCTCGATCACCTCTTGATGGTGGGCGTCTTGCTTTTCCATTTGCTGATTTATTGTCTGTTGTTTTGTTTCTTGCTTATCGATTTTGTTCATGGTTTCCTCGTGAAGTTCAAACAACTGATGTGATAATTTCTGTTCCGTCTCCTTAACTTGCATTCCTATTTGCTCCCCTGCCATATCAAGTTGATCCAGCCGCTGCATCATTTCCTTGTTTGATATATAGACCCTATCGATATGATCAGCGATTTCTCGATTCCGCTTTTCCTCCATATCCACGCTATTTACCTGCTGTCCTTCTATTTTTTCTAAAAGCTCTAAAGCAAACTTTTCAGACGCTTCCCGCTGAACATTCATCTTCCTCAGTTCCTCAATTTGTCCGCCAACCTCTCTCCACTGCTGTTCTTGTTTGTGATCTTGGTTTTGGTGTAACTGATTGAGTATTAGAAAAGCCTGATTGAATTCTTGATTGGCTCGCTTTTGTTCTTTTAAAAATTCCGTCCAACCATCATATTGATAACTTCCTTGATTTTTCGCTTGCACATCCATTGCCGTTTTATAAAGCGCTGGATATTGATTCTTATTCATATATAGTCCCATCTCACATACATCCCCTTGCCAATGAATTATAATATCGTATGCAAGGAGATAGGAAATTGTAAAAAATGAAACTTTCTTTCCATCTCCTCGTATAAACAGATTAATAACTATCTTCAGAGAGGAGATATTCACCATGTCCTCACGCCATTCTAATTTTATTGGCTATTTAGGCTGCTCGTTTATTCCTATAGGAATCGGCCTTTTAATATTTTTAATCACTATCGGGCAACTTGGGATCGGGATCGTACTGCTAATCGTTCTGCTCGTGATTTCCATTGCTTTTATGGCGCGCGCTTCAGAGATAGAAGACGCCAATCGGGAAAGATACAAAAATTATATAGCCAGCTTCCGTCCAGAAATAGAGGCATTTACGGAATCACAGGTTATTTCCCCTGACTCTCTGTTAACACGGATTGCATTGGACGAACAGGAAAAGAGAATCTGTATCTGGCTGCCAAATGACCCAACTATGAAACTTCCTCAAAAAGAAATGACCTTTCAAGTGTTTTCCTATGAATTTGCTGATATTCAAGCTGTTGAAATGATTATAAATGAACAAAACACTTTGGAAAAACGAACAGGAAGCATGGAGCCTGAAACCATTACTTCCTTGCAGCTGCAGATAACGGCTGCTCATACGACCCATACATTATTTTTTTATGAGGCAACAATGAAGAATGGACATATTCAATTAAAACGAGGAACAACCGCCTATCAAAAACAATTAAAAATTCTGGAACAAGGCTTTTCCTTAATGGAAGAAGTGATCAAAGGGTCTAATCCAACCGACCATCAAGATAATATGGAAGTAATGATGAAGGATGCTCTCAAGCGGTTTGTACAAGTACTTGCCACCATAAAGCTAAATCGTCAAGCAGAAGCTGCATTGGATCCTGGAAAAACGGACCTACCTAGTGAACCAGTCAATAAAGGAGCCATTGATGATGCACCTATAGAAAAGACCAATGAAGATCTTTTCACCCCCAATACCCAAGAAGAGGAACCTATCCATAGCACTGACCAGCAGTCAGAGGAAAATGATTCCTTCACTGACTTTGAAAAGTTTCTTGAAAACAACAAGCAAAAACAGTTCTCTCATCGCAATAAGGATTCTTCCTAACGACCTCTAAAAAAAGAGGTCGTTTTTGTCCTCCCTAAAAATTCCCACCCCTCCGCTTATGTCTCATTCATAAATGACTATGCTACATAGACTGAAATGGAGACGAAAAAGTGGGGGTGAAAAAAATACAAACCATTAATCCGAAAGGAAGCAAAGTGGATCCTTCCAATCCTGATACCATTCCTAAGTTTGTCGATGAGCTACCGATTCCATCTGTAGCTAGACCACTTAAGAACATTAAGGGCAAGTCTTACTATGAAATCACCATGAAGGAATGTAAACATCGCTTCCATAAACTCATGCCGGCTACAACTGTTTGGGGCTATGATGGAATGTATCCCGGTCCGACGATCCAAGTTAATCAAAATGAAAGTATTTATGTGAAATGGAAAAATCAATTACCTTTAAAGCATTTTTTACCGATTGATCGAACCCTCCATGGATCAGCAGGTCCGCCTGAAGTACGGACAGTCACTCATTTACATGGTGCGAATGTGGCCTGGGAAAGTGATGGGCATCCAGAAGCATGGTTTTCAAGAAACTTCGCGCAAACAGGTGAAACCTTTAAACGAAAGATTTATGAATATACCAATCGTCAGAACGGTGCTACCCTTTGGTATCATGATCACGCAATTGGCATTACAAGATTAAACGTATACGCGGGGCTTGCTGGGCTCTATATTATTCGTGATGCCATCGAGAAAAAACTAAAATTACCAAAAAATCGTTATGATTTGCCGCTTGTTATTCAAGATAAATCCTTTAAAAAGGATGGCTCCTTATTCTATCCAGAAAATACAGACCCACCTGCTCCTATCAAGCCATCTATTCAACCTTTTTTTAATGGAGATACGATGGTCGTCAATGGGAAAATCTGGCCGCGGTTAAAAGTCGAGCCGCGGAAATATCGCTTCCGTATTTTAAACGCATCAAATACGAATGCTTATACATTAAGGATTGGGGATGGGCGTTCTTTTTACCAAATTGCAACAGATGGAGGACTTTTGCCAGAGCCAGTTGAGTTGACTACTCTTCCGATTGAACCTGCTGGACGCTCAGAAATCATTGTTGATTTTTCGAAGCTAAGGGGTAGAAAGCTGGTTATGCAAAACACGAACGACGAAGGGAATACAGGGGTCATTATGAGATTTGATGTTACATTGCCACTCAATCAAAAAGATACAAGCGAGATTCCCACAAGCTTGTTGCCAGATGATTCTACATTAGAGGAAAAATGTGCAGATAGAATTAGATTATTGACCCTTGATGCGATGCCAGATGAATACAATCGCCCGATGATGATGTTGGATAATCGAATGTGGCATGATCCTGTAACGGAAAAACCTGTTATTGGCGATACCGAAGTATGGCGATTTATTAACTTAATGAACTTTCCACATCCCATGCATATTCATCTGATCCAATTTAAAGTTTTACACAGAAGACCCTTTGATTTGGAGCGATTCCAGGAAGATGGCTATATTCAATATACGGGGCCGCCTATCGAACCAGAAGCATATGAAAAAGGCTGGATGGATACGGTTCGAGCAGATATAGGCATGGTGACAAGTGTGATTATGAAATTCACGGAAAATCCAGGCGATTATGTATGGCACTGCCATATTTTAGAACATGAAGATTATGATATGATGCGACCGATGAAAGTGGTCGAAAGGGAATGAACAGGGACCTACGGGAAAGGTCTCTGTTCATATTCTCCTAACTCTTTGATTAACAAAGCGAGCAGAGCACTACGGACAGGCATTTGTGAGATGATAATATGCTCATGATCTGCATGCGCTCCGTCCCCAACTGCGCCTAACCCATCTAATGTAGGTGCAAATTGTGCCGTAATACTGCCATCACTGCCCCCGCCACTTAATTCATCTTCTAAATTTACATCTAGATATTCTTTTGCGATTTTCTGCGCTTTATGGAACATTGCTTCAACTTCAGGTGTTTTTTCCATTGGGGGGCGAGTAATAGCACCTGACACTTCAATCGTGAGTCCTTGTTGACTTGGCGTCAAACCTTCGACTAAGGGAATGACTCGCTTCAATTCCTTCAGTTGTTTTATCCTAATGTCCACTTCTGCTTCCGCATGGGGAGCAATCACATTGGTCGCAATTCCCCCTTGGATCATTCCAACATTCACAGTCGTGCCTTTCCGAAAATCAGTTAGCTCATGCAAGTACAAGATTTTCTTCGCTAATTCTTGAATAGCACTAATCCCCTTTTCCGGTTCAATACCGGCATGAGCGGCTTGTCCTGTAATCTTTATTTGAAAGATGCCTACTCCTTTTCTTGCTGTTTTTAATTTCCCTTTAAGTGTGGCAGCTGGCTCCAAAACAAGGACATACTGACTTTTTTTTGCCTCTCTTTCAATCAATTCCCGCGACTGGCCACTGCCAATTTCTTCATCTGTTGTGATAAGGAAAACCACTTTTTTCTTGATAGGAATTTGGAATGTCTGCAAAGCATGAAGTGCAAATAATCCTTGAACAAGTCCTCCCTTCATATCAAAAACACCGGGACCGAACGCTCTATCTCCAACAATTCCAAAGGACATTTGCTTTACCGTGCCTTGTGGCCAAACCGTATCCAAATGGCCTAATATTAGTATTTGTTCTTCTCCCTGTCCAATCTCAACTCGGAGTTGATTACCAAAAGTGGCATCCTCTATCACCTCTATATGGCCATTTAAATATTGTTTAAAAAACTCGAGCAATCTCCTCCCACATTTATCGACCAATTGCTTCTCATATGAAGGCGATTCTTTTTTAGTTAATGCCTTTAAGATTTGCACCATCACTTCCTTCTGCTTATATAAATAGTCCACAATCTCCATCATTTATAAACACCCTTTTTTAGTTTGAGCTTATCTTAATATATGCTCATAAAAAACGGCATAGCCCTAATTTTGTTACAGCACTCCCGATTCAGTATATGCGTATAGATATGAGACATTGTGGAGACTTATTCGTCATTATCTTTCAAGCCCTTTATATGGAAAAAAAGCGACATAATGTCGCTTCACAAAAGCTCTTCCCATAAAATAGAGTAGATTTTAATATCCCAATGTTTCCCTTTTGTGAACATCGCTTTGCGTAAAATCCCTTCAAAGCTCATTCCTGCTTTCTCCATTACTCGGCTGGACCCAATATTTTCAACCAAGCAGCGTGCTTGAATTCGCATGAGATCCATTTCTTCAAACCCAAAGCGAATAACCTCTTTCGCTGCCTCTGTCATAATGCCTCTTCCCCAGAAATCTCGTGATAATACATAACCAATCTCGGCGCTTCGATGTTTGGGGTTCCACCAAATAAAATCAATCGTGCCAATGATTTTCCCAGTTTCTTTCCACTCAATGCCCCATGGAGCCACTTGCTTTTCAGCATATCTTCCCTTCGCAAACTCCAAAAATCGCTTCGTATCTATGATGGTCTGATGGCGATCCCATGTCACATATCGTGATACCTCCGCATCCGATCCATAATAAAATACGTCTTCCACATCTGTTTCCTTTAATTTCCTTAGACGCAATCGTTCAGTTTCTAAAACCGGCATTTCGAATATCTCCTGATCGCTCATCTCACCCACTCCTTTTTACATTTTCCTTATTATAAACGAGTTATTAAGGGAAATCGATTGTATTTTTGTAGTTTCTTCATATTTTATCCCAAGATATTTTATCGGTATATTTGTATCACATCCGAGAAAAAATATAGATAAGGAGGCGGATTTCATTGAATCGACAAAGAGCTGAAGAAATTGTACAATCTGGAGATATAAAGCATGTCACCTACGAAGGTGAGCGTGTTTATATTCAACAAGTAGATGAACACAACGAGACAGCACGCATTTACCCTTTGGATGATCCTCAAAAAGAAATGGATGTTCCTCTCACCCAGCTTGTTGAAAAACTGCTGTGATCATGGAGAAAAATGCTAAAGTTCAATCTTGACAAAGTCTTTTTCATCCCCTAAGATTAGGGCAATCGTATCAGTGGGAGGCGACCTCCCACTGCCTTATAAGTTATTGAACATTTTGGCCCCCTCGATTACACTAACAAATTTTGGGGAATAAATAATATAATTAATTCCGACTAAACAAATAAGCATGATTGCATTACGGGACAGGAGGAAAAACAGAAATGGGTTTATTTATTCGTTCAGAACAGCAACAGGCATGGTTAAACAAATTGCAGGAGAAAGCAGAAAAGTTTAAAAGTCGAGCCGCACAAATTGATGAACAAGGTATCTTTCCAAAAGAAAACATTCAAGATCTAGTTGATTTGGGCTACACAAAGATCACGTTACCAAAGGAATTTGGGGGAGAAGGTTTAAAAGTCTATGATATGGTGCTTTTTCAGGAAACCTTAGCAAGCTATGATTCTAACACCTCTCTTTCTATCGGCTGGCATCTGGGGACTGTCGGGGAAATCTATGAGAAAAAATCTTGGACAACAGAAAACTTGGATTTTTTAGCAAAGGAAATTGTAAATGGAGCGATTACCAATCGATCTGTCAGTGAAGCACAAACGGGGAGCCCGACACGAGGCGGTCGCCCAGGCACAAATGCGGTAAGGCAAGAAAATGGCTGGGTTCTGAATGGTAGAAAGACGTTCACAACCGCCTCCCCTGTTTTAACGTATTTTTTAACCTCTGCTTGGATTGAAGAGAAACAGTCGATCGGTTTCTTTCTTCTTCATAAAGACTTACCAGGATTGTCCGTGGATGAAACATGGAATGTAATGTCGATGAGAGGAACAGGTAGTCATGATTTAGTTTTAGAGGATGTAAAAGTGGAAGATAGCAAGCTTATTGAACTACCGGATAAGAAAAGCCCGGCAAAATTCGCTGGTTGGGCCTTGCATATTCCTGCTACGTATCTTGGAATTGCCCAAGCGGCCCGTAATTATGCTGTTCATTTCGCTAATCATCATGCACCAAACAGCTTGAAGGGACCAATCAGCCAACTACCAAATGTGCAGCAACATTTAGGCGAGATAGAATTAGAATTAGCCCAGGCGCGTCATGTATTATATAGTGTTGCAGCAGCCTATGATGATGAAACACGAAGACCATACTTAACAAATGAAATTGCCATTGCCAAGCATACGGTCACCAATTCAGCGATCAACATTGTCGACCAAGCGATGCGTGTTGTCGGTGCGAAGAGTTTACAACTCACCAATCCATTGCAACGTTACTACCGTGATGTCCGCGCTGGCTTGCATAACCCGCCAATGGATGATATGACGATTAAAAACTTAGCGATGACCGCTCTTCAAGAAGATGAAAAAGATAAATCGAAGCAATGAAATTGGAAAAGGGGGATTATTCTCCCTTTTCCTCTGTTTTTAAATAGAGCGATTGTAAACGTACCCATTAGCTAGTATTCTATTGGAGACGAAGATTACTAGAAATTTGATGGAGATCCAGAGCTTTTATAAGGGTATTTCTCATTTCTTTACGTTCAACAATCTTATCAAGCTGACCATTTTCAAAGTTAGACTCAGAAGTTTGAAAGTCAGATGGTAATTTTTCACCAATCGTTTGCTCAATCACACGACGGCCGGCAAAGCCAAAAGAAGCCTTCGGTTCAGCAATCGTAATATCCCCCTGCATCACGAAACTTGCAGAAACGCCACCGTAGGTTGGATCTGTAATAACCGAAATAAACAGACCTCCATCTTTATCGAATCTAGAAAGAGCTACACTAACCTTAGCCAGCTGCATTAAGCTTAAAATCCCTTCCTCCATTCGCGCTCCCCCTGATGTCGAAAAAATGATAAGTGGACATTTTTTCTCTCTTGCTTTCTCTATCGCATTTACTAGCTTTTCTCCCACTACTCCCCCCATACTACCAGCATAAAAATCGAAGCTCATGGCTGCAATGACTACCGGAAATCCCCCTATTGCGGCTTCCCCCGTAATAACAGCATCTTTTAAACCCGAACTTTTTTTATTTCTCTCTAACTTATCTGAATACCCTGGGAATGATAAAGGGTCTGAAGCAATCAAGTCTTGATCATATTCAGCAAAGGTTTCTTCATCAACTGTAAAATTAATTCGTTCATATGCATTTAGTCTAAAATGAAATCCACATGATATGCATACTTTTAAATTTTTTTGTAGTTCTTTTGAATATTGAATAACTCCACATTTTTTACACTTTGTCATAATCCCTTTTGGAATGGTCCGTTTAACATTTTCAGGCGGTATGACTGCATGCTTATTCTTTTTCTTAAAAAATTTACCGATCATAGGTTTACTCCCTCGTATTATAAATTTTTTAATAAAATATAAAGTGAAACTTCAATCAGTGGGGGTTTTCCTTCATCCCCCACTGATTGTTAGTTGAACAAATCGGGCTTTTACTGGCTGTTGATCCCCCACTTACAATTCTAGGTTTTTCCACGAATTCTTGAAGTGGGGGTCTTACAGCCAGTTAATGCGGGATAAACGCTGGTTCAATGTCAATATTCAATATATGAAACTCTCAGCAGTTAAAATCCCTTTAATTGACAGAGTAACTCTCTTTTAAAGACTAATTTAATAATATTTTACTGACGATTCCAAATGATTCTTGAGATGGTACCCCTGCACAAAATGGTTGTTGACTTGTTATTTTTTTAATATTCACTTTCGATCCCATAGCTTCCCTCACTTTTAGCATCCAATTTTTTAATCGCCAACCTCAAGTGCTATTACTTCATCTATGTTGTCCCCGTTTATTTTTCGTAATTCTATCATTCTTTTATTTCCTTTCCTAAGACAGGCCGCTTTCATGCATGGAGTAAATATGATCAGCTTCTATTACAGCCTTCTTACACAATCATACCGTAAAAAGAATGCCCACAAAAGGAGAATTGTCAGAATTCCCCATCTCCTTTCCAGAACAAAAGCGCAATCGCCTGTTTAGCGACGTACAAACTTTCATAGTAAGGATGAGCCGATGTTGACTTACGCAAGCAGAAGCTGAAAGTTTGCTAGTCGCTGGGCGCTGGAGCTGGATGTCGACCACCACATAAGCTAGCTATCCACAAGCAACAATTTTGTAGTTTCCATAACCATAAAAAAGCCAGATCCCCTGATAAAATAAGGATCTGGTTCTGGTTCTATTTCCGTTTTAAATTGAGCTTATCCACTTCCAAATCGATATCCTCGCCCTTGTAGGCAGGATCTGCTCGTTCAATAATGAGCGGAATCACTTCATTCGCAGATAGATGGAATGGTCCTATATTTGTGAGGTTTTCCCCTGTCGCAACATGCGCGTGCTCTCCGATCTGGATACGATATCGCGCCTTCGGATCAGCTTTTCCTGTTACAGTTAAGGTTACCTCTCCCTCTTGTTGACTAGCCAGATAGGCCGCCAGCTGGACAATTGTTTGTTTTGTAGAAAAATAGGAGCCATCATCCTTGTAATTATGGCGAGAGCTAAGATCTTGCTTATGAATATTCCACTCGCCAGCTTTTTCCTCCACTGTACGGTTGGGAATAAGTGTGGGCTTTGCACTTAATTCCACTTTAACTACAGGTAAAATCTCGTCATGAGGTTTACTGGATAAAGTAATCACAACATCATTATTGTCAAATTTCCAGTTAAGCGGCTTTCCTGTTCCCTCTTCCAGCACTTGCTTTACATCTGTTTTTAGGCCTGGTAATCGGAGTTTTCCTTCTTCTGGCCAATTCATCACATATAAAAATAGCTCCTGATCTTTCGCCATTACTTCTCCCCAAGCTTGCATTCCAAATAAGGTCGCAGTTGAATCTAAGCAGGCATGCTGATGGCGTTTTAACCAGTCGCCGATTCCTTTTAATACATCTGCTTCATATTCCACAATCGAGCCATCCCCACGCGGCCCAATATTCAACAAGTAGTTCCCGCCATTTGCTCTTACCTTCACAAGGCTTTTCACAAGTTCTTGCACCTTTCCAGTAAGATCCTTTCTTTCTTGCCAGCTTCGATAGCCCCAAGTCGAATGGTAAATGGACGCTGGTGTCTGCCAAGCTCCATCAAGCGGAACAGAAGGCACTTCATTATCCCCTAATGTACGAAAATCCCCTTGATTATTCCAAATCCGGCTATTCACAGCAGCTTTTGGTTGATATTCGCGCACAATCTGCTTAAATCGCTTGCTTTGTTCAAGGGTAGGAGCCCCCATATCAAACCACAACTCGACGATCGGTCCATAGTTCGTTAAAAGCTCTTGTAACTGGGCTTCAATGATTTTGTCAATCGACTCAGGGATTTCATTGCAGTTATTATGATCAAACTCATGACCCTGATGCCAATCAACAAGAGAATAGTAGAGTCCCAGTTTTAATCCTTGTTTTTGGCATTCTTCCGCTAATAATTTTAAGGCATCTTTTCCAAATGGCGTTCGGTCAACAATATTATAATCGGTTGTTTTCGTCTTAAACATGGAAAATCCATCATGATGCTTTGTTGTCAGAACAATATAGCGCATGCCCGCATCCTTGGCAAGCTGGCAAATTTCTTCTGGATTAAAATGCTCAGCTGTAAACTGCTTGGCCACCTCAAGATATTCCTCTTCCGAAATATTGGCCCACATTTGAATCTGCTCATTATATCCTTTTGTTTCAGGTTGTCCCTTCCAAACTCCGCCAATTTCTGAATACAGTCCCCAATGAATAAACATCCCATATTCTAACTGTTGCCAAGCCTCTACTCGTGAATCATTCATTATGTGAATGTTTGCAGTAATCCCCTTCATACGTCATCCTCCTCTATAGTGACAGCGCTTTTACTTTTCTATCTTCTACCTTATTATATGGTGAGAGGAAGATATTTCAATCATTCCTCCTCTCCATATCTATTTTTCTTAGAAGCTACCCTTCTACATATCAAATCCCATTGCAGATGAATACTCATCTGTTTCCCATTCTTGTGTGCGTGCTTTTTCATTTGCAACTTTTAAATTTTGAATCAATGTATTGAGATCAACCGATTGTTCATAGTGCCATTGCAGGGCTGCAGATGTGTAGAGCTCATTTAACTGCGCCACAGAAAATGACTCTGTTTGCCTTCCCAGATCAAGAATATCCTCTTTTTCTAAAAAACGATCGATCTTTTTGCCAAGCAAATATTTTTCCCTTAAAGCGAGACTTGGCGTCTTAATTTCATAGGCACGGTCAAATCGTCCCGCGCGATTTATCAAAGCAGGGTCAATTCTCTCCGGGTAATTCGTTGTCCCAATTAGGAAAAGACCTTCTTTTGATGTCGCTCCATCTAAAGCATTTAGAAAAACGGAACGCGCGGATTCTGGCATGGAATCAATATCCTCTATCACCAATACCATCGGGGCCATCTTGGCGACAATAGAAAATACCTCTTGAATCGAGTAACTAGACGTGTATTCTGTAATCTGCCAGTAGGCCACAGGTGCATCAATACTTCCTGCGATCGACTTTACGAGAGTGGTTTTTCCATTGCCAGGAGGCCCGTATAGCAATATCCCTCGTTTATACGGAATATTGTACGTTTTGAAAAATCCCCCACTCTCATTGAAAAACTCGTCAATCGAGCGATACACCTCATTTTTCAAGTCTTCTTCTAAGAGGACATCCTCTCTGCTGACTTGCTGGGTAATCCATTCCTTCGTCCTCTCGACTCCATCCTCTGTATCCGTAAAAACCGTCACGCTTCCCTTCATAATCTCCTTTTGACGTTCATAGACGTAAGTCAAAAAGAGTAACAGAGCATGATCATTTTCTGCTAAAATAAACTCTCTCTCATAATCAGCATGACTTTGAAAAATAGGTAATTTTATTAAGCCGACCTGATGCTCGGGATAATAATAGACTGAGTTATTTAGAGAAGGTTTAATAACAAAGCCTTGTTGATCCCCATTTTGTTCATAGGTAATCATCCCTGTTTCGAGATAATCAAAAATATTTGCCACAAGTTGAGCTTTGCCAACTTCAATATCCTCCTGAAGCACAGACCAAATCTCTTCTTGTCCCTCACTGTCTAAAAATAACCTTAGCGTGTAACCTGTTTTCTCCCTCATCACCTGTAATATTTGCTTCAGCACATACCCATAATCATGATAATTCGGGAGAATCTCACGTGTATTTTCGAGCATGCGAATAATAAACGAACTTTCTTTCAAATGCATAATCTCCTTCAAGCTATTATTTGACCTCTCCTTAGAGTATAAAAAAATATGGGTTACGTAAAGAGCGAAATTTTTTTGGAATGAGAAAGAAAGCTTTTCATCAACAATGATCCGTCATTCAAAGCAAATTTCCATTCAGAATCGCTGTTAGCTTAAGCTTAGAAGCTGTGTCAGTGTCTATTTCGTTGTTTTAGGGGAAATCCATATATACTGGCTAATTTGTCTGGATTATTTTTGGTGATCGTAGAAGCAAAGCCTATACATAATAAAGCCTGATCAGGATCTTGATCTCTAGGTAAATAAATCCCCATCCCTTCAGGCTCCCTAAATGGGAGATCATTGGCTATTCCAATCCATTGCTTTTCGACAATTCCTCCGGTTTTCCAATCCATTGTAGTAATATGTGTATTACCGTTGGGCTTTTGAGAGTCTCTTGTTCCGTAGTCATTCCCTTCTAATAAGTAAAGGTAATTTCCGTATGATGCAAACCCTTGAAATGTCCCAAGTTTCGGCTGAGCCATCTTGGCAATCGGCTGAAAACGATGCTGCTTCACATCTGCTAATTGGTATAAAGCAAAATAGAATTTTCCATTTTGGCGATATCTCATCGTTAGAAGCTGATGGGCATGATCAATATCCACCGTTGTATGATCGATATTTGGCAAAAAATCAAATTTTTCCAATATAGGAGCGCTTGGATTAATGGTTTTGCCATCCCTAAATGGAAATCTGGCAATTCTTGTACCCCAACCATTTTTTCCTGTGCCTGCAACAGCGTCGGTTTCCGTCCAAATATATACCTCCTCATTGCTTGGTTCGACGCCAATGGAAACACCATGACCAAATCCTCGCAAATACATATAGCCAAGTTTATGACCCTTGATATCCAATTTCGTTAAAACCAAATCACCATTGCTTGCTCGCTCCGCTCCTCTTACAGCTGTCTTTTCGTCTGGAAATCGATATCCCTTTTCCATCAATTGCACAGTATAAATATGCTGATGCCGATCATCAAAACCGATCCCTTGAAGAACTGTGCTATTTTGTAAAGGCTTCTCCCGAAAAATTTCTAGTGCCTGTCCCTTTACATCAAATGGCTGGGCAAGGGGGATCGCCGCGTGCACCTGAGTAGGCTGGAAAAGACAGGCTAGCAATCCCAACATGACCAAGAACAGATTTTTAAGAAAAATGATGTTCACCCTTTCTGCTCAAGCAATATGTATGTAGCTTTATCCTAGTAATGGAAAATATTCGCAGGGTGGTTCGTCATTCGAGCAGATCATCATGAAGATTACAGTCGTATCCCATATAAATGTTCGAGCAGTTCACTTTAAGCTCCTCTTTAAGTTCTTGATTTTAAAAGCATTTAAAACATATTTTAAAAAATAATTATTAATAAGGTGTCCTTTTGCGTCTATCGTATCTATATGGAGGATAGGAGGGATGCAAAATGGAGAAAATCATATTTGGAAAAGAATTAGCGAAAACAATTGGGTTAAATGAAAGTATCGTAGTCGAGAAGCTCTACGAGCACGTTGAAAAAGCAGGAACCCCTTTAAACGGACAAGTGTGGATCGAGCGTACCTATGAAGACTGGCAAGAGGATTTTCCCTTCTGGTCTATTACCACCATTAAACGAATCTTTGCTTCTTTGAAAAAACAAGGCTTGATCCTAATAGAGCAACACGGCAAACACTGCTATGATCGCACTAATTGGTATGCTCTTAGTAAGTATGGAACTGATATTTTCCCTACTCAAAAGCTCACGGCGAATAAGCAGGGTGTGATGACAGATAAGAGAGACGCAACGACGAACAAATCATGTCTAACAACAAGTAAACCCAAAAACACCCCTCAGACAAGCTCTGAGATAAATACACCACAGATGAAGGTGGAGACCCAAGAGAAAATGGCCCTTGTCCAAAAACATCTAAAGAAACTGCATTTTTTCCCACTTCGTTCATCACAAAAAGAAGAGTTGGCCTATGCTTGTAAAACCTTTTCGCTTAAAGAAATTTTACAAGCCTTAGAAACCACTGCGGAGCGTGCGATTTTTGCCTGGAAGTATGCTTATAAAGTTTTATTAACACAGCAACCACCCGCCCTAACCACAACGAAGCGAAAAATCATTCGGACAGAAAAAGTACCTGATTGGTTTCAGCATGAAGAACAGACCGGCGATAGCACTAAAGGAGAGTGGGATCAAGAGACATTGGCAAGGAAACGGCGGCTACAGGAGATTCAAGAAACATATCGCAAACAGGGAAACACAGCACTCTGTTAAATCTTATGTTTTTTACATATTTTTACCGTTTTTACACAGACTACAGATGGAGGTGATAGAAATGGCAAAAAGGACGGAGAGTCATTTGGAAGGATTAAATCCGGAAAAAAGGCCAAGCCGCAATGTGGGCTATCAGGAAGAAATGACGCAAGAACCGCTGAGCACTAAGCAGAAATTAAACAATAAAAAGCGAAAAAAGAATCAATAACAGTGCAGATTGTGCCATTTTCCAAACGTTCCCCCTGCCAAAGCAATAGGATCTCACTGGGCAGAGCATCGCTTTTGCTTGTTCTATCCACCTTAGAAGAGACTGTTAGTGATACCAAGAAAAAAGCCAGCAATCTAGGTTGCTGGCTCATCCTGAATTCGTTCATTTCAATATAAAGTGAATCTTCAATCAGTGGGGGTTTTCTTTCATCCCCACTGATTGTTAGTTGAACCAATCGGGCTTTTACGGGCAGTGTATCCCCCACCTATGCTTCTCCGTATTCTCTAATGCCTTGATGAGGTGGGGGTATTACTGCCCGTTAATGCGGGATAAATTGTGCCTGGCTATGCCCTTCTTTCGTTTTCTTTACTTCGAGAATGGCTGGAAAGATCGATTTAAGTTCTTGAACATGGGAAATGACCCCAATCATTCTCCCTGATTGTTGTAGGTCAACTAATGCATCAATCGCTTTATTGAGAGCTTCTTCATCTAAAGTACCAAAGCCTTCATCAATGAACATTGTTTCGATTGAGATATTCCCTTGGAAGCTCTGGATAACATCCGACATCCCCAGGGCCAAACACAAAGAGGCATTGAATTTTTCACCACCAGATAATGTTTTCACATCACGCGTTTGTCCCGTATAAGCATCGTAAATATCAAGAGCTAAACCACTCTGTCTTCCATGAGATTCCTGGCGGTCGCTACGGATTAAATCATACTGACCATTGGATAATTTTTTCAATCGTACATTGGCTGCCTCAATAATTTGCTCTAAATAGTCAATTTGCAGGTACCGCTCAAAGGAAACCTTTTGCTGATTTTGACCACGAATGACATCAAATAAATCGGTTAAAACGGCTAGTTGCCGTTCACTTTCACGGACACGTTTCTCTGCTTCTATAATCTTGTCCCGCAATTGAATGGCTTCCACATGAATTTTCTTCGAATGCTCCCACTGATTAAGAGCTGTTTCATATGCCTGCTTAAACTCTTCCAATTGTTGTTGCAATTGTTGTAAATTCACTTCTTCTTTATCTTGCAAACTGATCTCTAATTCCTTTACCTGCCTTTCAAGGAAGGAACGAGTTTGCTTAAATTGCTGAATCTCATTCTTTAATTCCGCGCGAACCTTTTCAGACATCTTAGCAGAGCGATAAAGCTCTTCTGTCGCAAATTCAGATTTTTGTAACAAGGATTGGAATGTAGCTTCCATTTTCTTTCTTTTCGCTATTGTGTCCATTTGCTCCCGTTCGGTACTTTCCACATTACTTGTTGCTTTTGTTTTCTTGTCTTGGATATTCTGGAGCTGTTGCTGCACTTGCTCCCAAGCTTTTTCTAAGGCTAATTTTTCTTTTTCCGTATTTTGCATCTGCGCTTCTAATTGCTTTAGAACACGCAATTCTTCTGGGATCGTTCGAATCCGTTCCATATAGAGTGTCTTTGTATTTTCTGCCTTCAACCTTTTTTCCTGATAAAGCTCCTCAAGCTCGTCTTTTTTCTTATCAAACTGCTTGAGCTCTTGTTGCAGTCCGTCCAATTCACTTTTCCATTTGGCAAGCAGCCGCTGGTCACCTTTTAACTTCTCAACCTCTTCACTTAAAACCTTTCCTTCCTTCTTTAATTGCTCCAATGTCATTGGCACTTCCTCTATAGCGAGGTCAAGCGCTACGACATCATCTTGTCTATCTTGTAGCTGTTTCGTATTTGCAGTCCAATCAACTTTGAGCGCATGGTATTCATGTTCACAATGATCCACCGTTTTTTTGAACGTTTCTAATTGCTCTTTTGAAATCATTCCTCCTCTGTCTGCCGCCTTCTTGGGATGATCAACACTTCCACAAACAGGGCAAGCCTCACCATCATGTAAATGGCTTGCTAATACAAAGGCTTGTTGATTGAACCAATTTTTTTCTTGCTCCAAGTACTCCGCTTTTTTCTGTTCAAAAACCTGCCTTTTCTGCTGTAATTCTTGATCCAAACTGGTTTGTTTAAGCGCATATTTATGATACTCATGTAAAACCTTCCATTGCTCACGTTTTTCTGCTAATAAGTCATTTTTCTCTGGATACTTGCTAACACCGCTCTCCAACTCCGCAATCTGCTGCTGCCACTTCTCTACGCTATCCGTTTTTTCCTTTCGCTTTTGCTTGACTGTTTCAAGCTGAGTATGTGCTTGACTGACCTGTTGCTCAAGCGCTTGGATCTGTTTTTTGACTTGATCAATTTCCTTGACTATCGGCAGATAATCCTGTAATCGTGTAAGCTCTCGGCGCAGCTGTTCTCGTTTCTCTTCTTTGCCTTCCTCCTGTTGATACTTTTTCAGTGTCTGCTGATAATCAGCCTCTATTTGCTTCTTTGCGTGTACAGCCTGTTCATAGGCTTGCCGCTTCTTCTCTTCCTCTTCTCGCCACTCCTTTACCTGCTGCTCATAGGGCTCGAGGGTGCTAGCGCGCTCAGCTAATTCCCATTGTGTTTCTTTTTGCGCAAAAACAGGGAGCTGCTCGGTTGATTTTAGTAGCTGCTGTCTCTTGTCGGTAAGTTCCACAAATTTTTCGTTCAATGCTTGAGCTTGATAAAATTCAGCCTGTTTTTCTGTATGTCGTTTGTATACTTGTTCATATTGTTGATGGTCTTGGGATTTTTTCTCTTGATAATAGGCAACCTCATCTTCCAGCCCTTGTAAAATTTGCTGGGTATTGTAATGCGCTTGGGAGATCACTTGAAAAAACAAGGACCCCTCTCTAACAGGAAGTGTCGCTTGTACATTTTGAATCAATGATTCTTTGACTCTTTCCTCTTGCTGAAACATCTCCTCCACCCGTTTTTTCCGATTTCGCAGTTTTTCCCCAATTTGTTGGTAACGATCGGTCTTAAAGAGGCGGCGTAAAATATCTTCTTTGTTTTCCGTTTGCGAGGTTAATAATTTCCGGAATTCACCTTGGGGGAGCATGACAATCTGCTTAAATTGCGCTTGTGTAAGCCCTAAAAGAGACTCGACCTTTTTATCAATCTCAGAAACGATTTGCCGATCCACACAGGGAACTTCCCTGTCGTCTTCCATTTCAAAAAACTCGTAACGCTCACCGGTTTTGGTTTTATTTCCCTGCTTGATATGGCCTAATTGCCGTAAAATTCGGTATGTACGGTGGTGAAGCTCAAATATTAATTCAACCGCGGTATGGATATCATCCTCTGCAAAATGGCTTCGGAGCATGGTTTGATTTTCCCGATCCTGCCCACTTGCACTTCCGTATAAAGCAAAACAAATCCCATCAAAAATTGTCGTTTTCCCAGCACCCGTATTGCCAGAAATCACAAAAATGGACTGCTCCTTTAGCTTTGTAAAATCAATAATTTCCGTATCCTTATATGGGCCAAAAGCGGTCATTCTTAACGTTAATGGGCGCATCCTTCCTTCCCTCCTTTTTC
The DNA here is from genome assembly GCF_018333015.1 of Bacillus sp. J14TS2. Lineage (NCBI taxonomy): Bacteria > Bacillati > Bacillota > Bacilli > Caryophanales > Bacillaceae > Bacillus > Bacillus sp. J14TS2. The sequence goes on from NZ_BORE01000015.1 coordinate 113,550, forward strand.
CTTAATTTGACACAAATTCCCTTTCCGTTTGGGCAGACGTTTCGTTTTCATCTTGTAATAATTCATCCATAATCTCTTTAAAAATTCTTTCCGTTTCTTCCGTTGCTTTCTCCCCTTTCACTTGTTCGTAAAAAGATTGAAAAAGCTCAACATCACTCATCTTACTACGTGACTGTTTCGTAGCTGAAACGGCTTGGGTAACTAACAGCTTTCTTTCAACATGCATGGCATTAGGATAAACGGAGCGAATTTTTTCCATTGGTGATAGAATCGGCGTTTCATCTAATAAGCGAACAAATACATAGTCATCACAAATAGGATGGGCTAATAGTTCAGACAGCGTGGCTTCAACTGTTCGCAAATCTCTTTTCGGTGTAAATGCTTTTTTCGTAATCGTGACGTCTCCATCCTGATCAAGCTCTACGATGGAATACCCTTTTCGGTGATGTTCCTCGGAAACCGAGTATTTTAAAATCGAGCCTGCATACCGGATCTTTTCCTCCATAACATAATGCGCTTGGTGTAAATGTCCGAGTGCTGTATAGTGAAAATCGGAAAAAAGCTGCGCATCAACATGCTCTGCACCGCCAATGGAAAGCGGCCGTTCGGAATCACTCGTATTTTCTTGCTCCTCCCCAAATGGGGTAACAAAGGCATGTCCAATGAGCACATGACGAGCTCTAGGATCGAGGCCTGCTTTTATTTCCGTAATGATTTTACGTGCTGCATCTTGATGAGTCCGTATCTCTTCATCTTCAAATACATTACGGACCATGCTTGGATCACAGTATGGGACAAGATGAAAATGCACAGGCCCAAAAGCGTCTTGAAGCATAACAGGATGCAATTCTTTCGTTAGGCGTCCTGACATATGTAAGCCGTTTTGTTCCATAATTTTACTGCCAAAATGCAGGCGACTTGGACTATCATGATTTCCGGCAATCGCCAATACAGGGGTTTCCAATTGTAAAACGATCGCCTCCAGCACTTCATCTAAAAGCTGAACAGCTTCTGTTGGCGGTACTGCACGATCATACAAATCCCCCGCCACAATCACGACATCTGGTTGCTCTTGCTTAATATCTTCTATAAACTGCTGTAAAACGAATCGTTGGTCTTCTGTCATATAGACACCTTGAACTAATTTCCCTAAATGCCAATCCGCTGTATGGAAGATTTTCACTTCTGACCACTCCTCGTAAACTATTAGGTGTGTGTTCAAAAAGGAGGATAAAAAGGACCAAGAAGTTCGAGGCGGCGCAGTTTCGAGCAGCAGAATGTATGCATTTAGATACATGAGCAGCGGAGAAACAAGCCAACGAAGAAATTCGCAGTGTCATTTTTACCGGACTTTTTGAACATCCTTTATTATTCTAAAATCTATTTCTATTATTATAACGTATTTCCTAACAACTTAACGGAATATTCGACAACCATTCCCCTATTGCAACAAAAATAAGACAAGTTATAATAATAGTAATAGAAGGAGGTGAATTTGAAAATGGAAGAATCTGCTTTGAAGGAAATCTTACACGCGCTTGAACTTCATTCAACACGCATGGAGCAAAAACTGGAGCAACTTGAGGGACAATTCAGTGAGTTTGAAGCGAGACTTGAGCGGCTTGAAAGGAAAATTGATTCCAGTACATCCATTTTACCGAAACAACGAAAAATGTTGATTTACTTTTAATTCTGCAAAAGAATTCTACCCACCTTTTTCCTCCACCAGGTCTACAGCATTCGACATCCACAACCACTATTAAATCTTTATCCATACAGTTTGATTTTCAGGAAAATCCCTAACATAAGAACTATTAAAAAGCTTAAAGAGCCTTAAGTTTGTTTGGGCATAAGTGCAGCCTCTAGCAATGGGGAAGTCTCATTCCTCACTGCCTGAGGCTTCACTTTACCTAAGGATAGCGATCCCTACCCTTTTTTATCTGTTTTATCTGGATGTATATCAATGGAACGTCGTGTGAGTTCGGATTCTAGTTGTTGAATAAAATTAGGATCAAGTCCTAATTTTTTTGCACTGATGTAAGCTTCGATTAGTTTACGGTCTGATAATCTTTTCATGTCGATTTTATTGTTTTTATGCTCCTTTCTGTAACACAAATCTGAAACAGATTAATCTAGTGAACGTTTTCAATGCAAGTTTTTGATCCTTTTCCACCATAAACAAAATAACCCAGCCCCAAAGAAAGGAACTTTTCTCCTTTCTTTGGGGCTAGGTTATAAAGGGGAATTTTAAATACATACGCAGCCCTAACACTACGTCTGCCACAATGGCGCTAAGGCTAGGAACACACATCAAAGTCTTATCCATAAAAAAAAAGAGGACCTCGGATCGTCCTCAACGGTAAGATCCCCGGTCCTCTTCCATTATTGATTATAGTTTAACAACGTTAGCAGCTTGGTCGCCACGGTTGCCTTGAGTGATATCAAAGCTTACTTTTTGACCTTCTTCAAGAGTTTTGAAGCCTTCACCAGTGATTGCTGAGAAATGAACGAATACGTCTTCTCCGCCTTCAACTTCGATAAAGCCAAAACCTTTTTCTGCGTTAAACCATTTAACTGTACCTTGATTCATGTATAAATACCTCCAAAAATTTGTTACTTAATAACGATGTAAACAAAAATTCACATGCTTTCACGGAATAACTAAGTAAATAATATAATCCCGGGAAAACATGTGAATTATAAGATTTAATACATATTAAGTGTAAAGTTATTGTAGCACAGGTAATTCTTCATAGCAAGCATTTGTTCAAGTATTTTTAAATTAACATTGTAAACGCTCTCTCATCTTTTGAAAGAGAAGAGTTTTCCTTTGACACATTTATCCCTGTATGGTATTACATTAAGTAGTTAGCACTCTCGTGTTTAGAGTGCCAATCTTAGCAAAGAAGGAGAATTTTTATGGAAAAGAAGCTGTTTCAAGCAGAATCAAAGCGTTTATTAGACATGATGATCCATTCGATCTACTCAAACAAGGAAATTTTTCTACGAGAATTAATCTCCAACTCTAGTGATGCCATCGATAAAATTTATTATCGTACTCTTACCGATGATGCTTTAATCTTTGATCAAGATGATTACTACATACAGCTTTCCGTTGACAAGGATAACCGAATTTTGAAAGTAGAAGATACGGGAATCGGAATGACACAGGAAGAATTAGAGGAAAATCTTGGGACGATTGCGCAAAGTGGCTCTCTGGCTTTTAAGAGCGAGAATGAAATAAAAGATGGTCATGATATTATTGGCCAATTTGGTGTAGGTTTCTACTCTGCGTTTATGGTAGCGGATCAAGTCACTGTGATCAGTAAAGCTCTAGGCAGCGAAAAAGCGTATAAATGGGAATCTTCTGGAGCCGATGGATATACAATTGAACCTACCACAAAGGAAACAGTTGGAACGGAAATCACCCTAACCATTAAAGAAAATACCGAAGAAGAAAATTATGATGAGTTTTTAGAAGAAGCTCGAATCCAGTCGATTATTAAGAAATACTCTGATTACATCCGCTATCCAATTAAAATGAATGTAACAGAAAGTAAATTAAAGGAAGGCACAGAGGATGAATACGAACAAATTATAGAAGAGAAAACGCTTAATAGCATGGTGCCGATTTGGCGTAAAAATAAAAGCGAATTAACGGATGAAGACTATAACAATTTTTACGCTGAAAAACGATATGGTTTTGATCAGCCTTTGGCACATATTCATACAAGTGTCGATGGAGCGATCCGCTATAATGCGATTCTCTATATTCCAGAGAAAATGCCATTTGACTATTATTCCAAGGAATTTGAAAAGGGATTGGAATTGTATTCCAGCGGAGTCCTGATTATGGATAAGTGTCCAGATCTGCTTCCTGATTATTTTAGCTTTGTCAAAGGAATGGTGGATTCTGAAGATCTATCACTCAACATTTCTCGTGAGATTTTGCAGCAGGACCGTCAATTAAAAAGAATTGCCAATAATATTGAAAAGAAAATTAAGAGTGAATTGCAAAGCATGCTGAAAAATGATCGTGAAAAATATGAAACTTTCTATGAAGCATTTGGTAGACAGTTGAAGTTTGGCGTATATAGCGATTATGGCATGCATAAGGAAGTTTTACAGGATCTGCTGATGTTCTCCTCTTCCAAAGAAAACAAGCTTGTAACGCTGGATGAATATGTATCCAGAATGCCTGAGGAGCAGAAGTATATTTATTATGCATCAGGAGATTCGATCGATCGCATTGAGAAGCTGCCACAGACCGAGCTTCTTCTAGAAAAGGGCTATGAAATTTTGTATTTCACAGAAGATGTAGATGAATTTGCGATCAAAATGGTCATGAACTATAAAGAAAAGGAATTCCGTTCTGTTGCAAGCGGAGATTTAGGTCTTGACGATCAAGAGAAAGAGGAAAAAGAAGCTTCCGAAGAAACAGAGGAGAACAAGGAACTATTCGAGTCGTTGAAAGACATTTTATCCGGAAAAGTGACAGATGTGCGTGCATCCAAACGCTTGCGGTCCCACCCTGTTTGTCTCGCAACAGATGGCGAAATTACCATCGAGATGGAAAAAATCCTCCAAGCAATGCCGGATAATCAAAACGTCCAAGCAGACAAAATTTTGGAAATCAACACAAACCATCAAGTGTTCCAATCCTTAAAATCTGCCTTTACAACAGACAAAGAAAAACTAAACCTTTACACCAACCTTTTATATAACCAAGCACTTCTTATCGAAGGATTGCCTGTACAAGACCCAGTCGACTTCACCAATGATATTTGTAAAGTGATGGTCTAAGGAGTCTGGCACAAGTCGAATTTTGTAAAATGACATTTTAAAAGCGAACCCTATTTAGCTGGGGTTCGCTTTTTCTTTTTTTAAAATGAGCAAGATTCTCGATTGAAATATGTTACCATTAGGAAAAGGACAATTGTGTAAGGGGGACATTTCCAAACACCAATGACACTGATATATGAAATTGGAATGCTGATTTTTGCAGTTATTTCCATTTCGACCATTTGGCTTCATACTAGCTCGAATCATTGGGTTTCTTGGGGAGTATGGTTCGTGTTCTTTATTGATTTCTTATATCGCTTTTTTCGATCTGAAAGCAAATGGACGTTTTTGAGGAAAAATCCATTTTTAATTATTGCGATTATTCCTTTAGATAATATCTTTCAATTAGCTCGAATTACTCGATTGCTGCACTTCATGCGGTTGAAGGTGATTACCAAGCATTTTACTTCTCCCTTTTTAGAAAAGTTAAAGGCAAAACGAATGATGTCCGTTATTCCGATTGGATTCTCACTCGTCTTTTTACTCGTGATTCCGTTATACTATGTAGAACCAAGCATTGCGACATATAAACAAGCTTTCTGGGGAAGCATTTCCTCGCTGATTTTCTTTGGATCGAGCGAAATTGAACCTACCACGTTTTGGGGACATATCATCGTGATTGTTCTTACGTTGTTCGAGATTTTGATGCACGGTGTGATCATTAGTTATCTATTATCCATCCTCACTGAAAGTCGTTTAGTGAAAAATGTCATAGAAAGATATAAAGATGTTTAGCAAAGGAGTTGAACGTTTATCGTGAAAAAAGTTTTATTAACTGGGTTTGACCCTTTCGGAACAGATGAGGTCAACCCAGCCTCTGAAGCCATGAAACAATTAAATGGATTGATCCTTGATGATATAGAACTCATCGCTGTAGAGGTCCCAACCGTTTTCCATACATCACGAGAAGTCGTCATACAAGCGATTGAATTTTTTCAGCCTGATGTCGTGATTTGTGTTGGCCAAGCAGGTGGGCGCTCTCAGATTACACCAGAACGGATTGCGATTAATCTAGATGACGCACGGATTGCAGATAATGAAGGTCAGCAGCCAATAGATGAACCCATTATTGAAAATGGTCCCACTGCCTACTGGAGTACTTTGCCCGTGAAGCGAATCGTTAAGCAAATGCAGAAAATGGGGATTCCAGCGAGCGTTTCCCATACAGCAGGCACCTTTGTCTGTAATCACCTATTCTATGGAGTGATGCATTATCTCCATGAACATGCTTCACATATTCGCGGCGGATTCATTCATATTCCATTTATTCCAAAACAAACTGTGGATACATCTGCCCCCAGTATGAGCTTAAACCTAATCATCCAAGCACTAAAAATAGCTGCCATCACAGCAGCTTTTGAACATGAAGACATCCATGAAATTGGCGGGACGATTCATTAGTGGTGACACGCCCCGGATTTTGTCGAATAATGCTTTTTTTAAAATAGAAAGTGAGGCCAGTATATATGGGTAAGGAGAATCGGCCGAAATTCACGTTACCTATCACGAAATGGGAACAGGCCCTTAATATTGTGACCATCATCGTTTTTATAAGTACGATCGTATATTTGATTTATCATTGGCGACTTTTACCAGACCAAGTGCCTGCTCATTATAATGCAGCGGGTGTGGTGGATCGTTGGGGAAGCAAAGGAGAAATGCTGATACTCCCTATCATTGGGATTGTGATGTGGATTGGCATGACCATTTTAGAACGTTATCCACATGCTTTTAACTATATGGTTCCCATCACCATGGAGAATGCTTCCACGCAATATAAGAATGCCCGTTATATGATCAATGTCCTGAAAAATGGAATTCTGCTCTCCTTCTCCTTTCTCACTTGGGAAGGGATAAAAATTGCATTGAATCATCAAACTGGTTTAGGTATTTGGTTCCCGCTTATCTTTTTAAGCTTCATTTTTGCTGCAATGATCTATTTTATCATCCGCTCGTTTCGCTTGCGAAAAAAGGAAAAGCAATGAGCTTGACCGAAAGCTGATTTCCGTGTTTAAGACGGAAATCAGCAAGTTCGAAGGAAATGGTTTTATTTCCGATTTTTCATATCATCTATATGATATTCTGTCAGTGGACCGATAAATTTTCGATATCGTTCCAACTTAAATGCTTCTAATTCCTCTGGAGACATCTCCTTAATGACTTCACTCACCTGATCCTTCTCCTCTTTTTGTTTCTTTTCACTCTCAATCACCAAACGTTTCAATGTGAATACCTCCTTATAAAGTGAAACTTCAATCAGTGGAGGTTTTCTTTCATCCCCCACTGATTGTTAGTTGAACCAATCGGGCGTTTACGGGCAGTGTATCCCCCACCTATGCTTCTCCGTATTCTCTAATGCCTTGAGATGGGGGGATTACTGCCCGTTAATGCGGGATAAAGTGAAACTTTATTAGTGGGATTACTTACCATCGTTTGCAGATACACATGAAAAACCCCATCTGCATTGGATAACAGACGGGGTCTTGAGACCGACCTTATCATCCAAAGCAAAAAATATCACTTTGCTGGTATTAGCACCTTGCTTATTGCAGGTTGCTGTGACGTCGTAGAGCCAGATCTCTCAGCCACTCTTGATAACTATTCAATTTAATCTTATTCTATGAGGAATTGGTAAAACTTTCAAGGAAAAAGCAAGTCTCTTTTTAACAACTTTGTGAAGGATCTATTCAAAATTGCTCTGTTCTCTGTATGCACAAAAAAGGCATATCAGCTTGAAACAAATCGCCATTCTCCTGTTCACTCAAAATTTGGCCTATCTCCAATTTGGCCAATTGTTTCTTCAAACGAGTAAGGGCTTGTCTATAAACGGCTGCAGGTACCTTTCCCGCATGATCTCGTGAAGCAAATACATTGGTTAGCTCAGCTCTTTCTACAGGCTTTGCTTCCAAACGATTCAGTAAAAACCGTTTTAACAAGATCGCTTGCTGAATCGTAAGCGGTACTTCTTTCCTCTGGAAAATGACCGACTGTTGATCATCAGAAAAATATAAAACCAAGGTAGACTTCTCCTCTGCTTCAGCCATTAACTCCTCACATTCTTCCTCCGAAGCACCCTTCAATCCATACTCAGATAGAACTGTAAAGGCATGTTTTTGCAGGTAAACCTCCTGCTGACGAATATTCTCTTGAAGAGGAGGAAGTTCCGAATGAGCCAAAAATGCCCTATCCATGTTTTCTTCCACTTTTTTTGTCATCGCCTCTGTTTCAGTTGTTACTTTTAAAGTGCTGTTCTGTAAATAAAGCAGGACCTGATACTGCTGTTGTTTTGATAAGCTGAATGGCGAATGGGCAGCTTGTTCATGACTTTTCAGGGCATTATTAAAATGAACAGCCGCTGTAATGAAAAAGTTTTTCCTATAGGCATGCATCCCGAGACGATAGTAAGCTGCTGTATTGCCTCGATCATATTTCAGTACCTTCGTTAATGATTTTTGGTCATCAACAAGGTCTCTTTTATAATATGTTTTCGTATATGCTCCAAAAAGAAGCAAATGAGCAATAAGAGCTCTTTGCACTTCTTTTGCATCATAAGGATTTTCATCTTTTTTTTGCCGAGCAAGCCTTTGTAACAATTCTTCCTCGACTCCGATAAGCGCAGAAAGAGACACACTTTTCTCTTCATCCACAGAAACCTGAAGTTCTTCTCTTAAGGTCAATAGCTCCTCTAATGACATGTTCCGCATTTTTTCACTCCATCCCCTTCAGTTCTTCTTCTTTTATCATACTCTTTTTAGGCATATTTTTCAGTTCCATCCTATATAAAAGAACATCGATTCTTTTTTTACATAAAATAAGAATATAGAATATAAGGGACCAAATCGACTAACCTTGCTGACATCATGGTTTTCGAATATTCTCTATTAGAGGTTGTTCAAAAAGCCCAACAAAAATGACACATCGAATTTCTGCGTTGGCTTACTTTTCTGGTACTCACTATATTGGAACTGAGGAACTTTCGTTAAAATCGCCCACGTCCTGTGAGCAACACGGGAGTCAGTACATCCTGTACAAATCCGTTCCTTAAAGGTGTGCCGCCTTGAACTTTCGACGTACAGGATGTACTAGTGTCGGTGTTGCTGACTTGCTCCTTTTTATCGAACTTTTTGAACACGCACTATTATGTCACAGGAAGGAAAGGATTCGTATGTTTCCTTGGAATTTACTCCCTTTTAACCAGAACCAAGATAAGGCTCCTCCTTTTGAAATCGGCAAAAATAATGTAGACGATTATGTGCAAAAGTTGATGTCTCAAGCCTTTTCGGCTTTCGATCAGAATGCAACGAATTCAAATGATTGGGTAGGATCTCTTCTTAAGCAGGTGCCCTCTTCCTCAGGTTCTTCGTCATCAAATGGTGTAAAGCTTTTTGAATCCTTTCAATTTATCTTTATTCATATCTCTGTTCCAGACGAAAAAACGTTAGAAAGATGGAAGGTATACCATACAACCAATCAACTAATCATTGAGGATTCAGAAGTCGCTCAAAACACCAAAACAATCACCTTACCCGCCCTTGTGAATAAAAAGAAGACAACTGCCGTTTATAAAAATGGCATTTTAGAAGTCATTCTAGAAAAGAAGACGGATATGCAGTATACAGAAGTGGGAGTGTCAAAAGAGTAAACCTCAGCTTTTTTAGTTCCCCACTTCTTGCAAATTTTGGATATATACCGGACAAGCTCTCGATTCACAACCCCTTATCCCGTATAGCACGAAATGAAATCGCTATCAAAAAATATTCCGAATATACCTTTGTTCAAGCTCATATTTTCATGTTATAATGTACGAATATTCTAGTTTATTAGCAAGGGAAGTGGACGGAGCATGAGTGAAACAAAATTGAAAACAAATACTGTGAATGTGGAAGATATCCTCATTGCTTACCAACAATTAAAAGACGTTGTGGCACATACGCCTTTGCAAAAAAGTGAGCGTTTATCTGAGAAATATGGCTGCCATGTTTACTTGAAAAGAGAAGATATGCAACATGTGCGCTCGTTCAAACTACGAGGCGCTTTTTATAAAATAAAACGAATTGAAGTAGAGGCAAAGGAAAAAGGGGTCGTGTGTGCTAGTGCCGGCAATCATGCCCAAGGGGTTGCTTTTGCTTGTTCTCATCTTGGCATTTCCGGAACCATCTTCATGCCGCAAACGACTCCGAATCAAAAAATTGATCAGGTAAAAATGTTTGGCCGTGAATTTGTTGAAATTGTCCTTGTTGGCGATACTTTTGATGATACTTCAAAAAGTGCTTTGGAATATTCCAACAAAGAGGATAAGATTTTTATCCACCCGTTTGATGACTATGATATCATCGCTGGCCAAGGAACCGTGGCGGTTGAAATCATGAATGATTTAGAAGAGCCTGTTGATTTTGTCTTTTCCAGTATCGGTGGAGGAGGGTTAATATCTGGCTTGAGCTCCTATATTAAGAATTTATCTCCCCATACCCAGATGATCGGTGTGGAGCCTGCTGGAGCCGCAAGTATGAAAGCAGCCATTGATAATAAGGGCATTATTCCACTTGCTTCTGTTGATAAGTTTGTGGACGGCGCTGCTGTTGGCTGTGTAGGGCAAAAAACCTTTGAAATCTGCAGCCAATACGTGGACGATATTATTCCTGTTCCAGAGGGTAAGGTATGTACGACGATTTTAGAACTTTATAACAAGTATGCCATCATTGCTGAACCTGCTGGCGCCCTTCCCATCGCGGCATTGGATTTTTATAAAGAAGAAATCAAAGGGAAATCAGTCATCTGTGTCGTAAGTGGAGGCAATAACGATATTGGGCGAATGCAAGAAATCAAAGAAAAATCATTATTATATGAAGGACTTCTTCATTACTTCATCGTCAACTTCCCACAACGAGCTGGAGCCTTACGTGAGTTTCTCGATGATGTCCTTGGTCCAGAGGATGACATTATCCATTTCGAATATACGAGGAAAAACAACAAAGAAAGTGGTCCAGGATTAGTTGGAATTGAATTAAAAAGACCAGAGGACTATGCCGGCTTGGTGGAACGTATGCAACAAAGAGGCTTTCCATATACAGAAGTGAATGAAGATAGTACGCTATTCAATCTTCTTATTTAATTCAAAACTTGGGGCGTTTGGCCTCAAGTTTTTTGGTGTGGATAAAATTGGATCGCAATTGCGTGACATCGTCTATCAAGTAGAGGTACGATGAACCTACCTAAAATGCAAAGAGGGATCTATCTTGAAAAAAATTTATAGTGACATTATTCAATATCGAGGGACTCATTATGACTTTGGTGTTTTACAAGGAGAAAAAATAAAGGGCTCTCTCACAATCAAAAATCGGGAACAGCAATGGAAAGTTCGAAAACCCCGTTTTACTATAAATGTGGAAGAAGTCAAGCAAGCGATTCTTCCGTTTGCACCAGGAGTTTGGGAGGAATTATTGGGGCTGCAAGCGGCGCTTTCATGGCCCATGGAACGTGTGCTGGCTGAGTTTGGCGGCTATCGTTTGGATTATGTAAAATCAGGGTGTTCGATTTTAACAGGCGAGGACTATCTCATTCGTAATTATGATTATCACCCTAAAACATATGAAGGCCGTTATACAGTATTCCAACCATCGGATCAAGGCTATGCGATCATTGGCCCCAGTCAAAGAGTAACCGGACGCATGGATGGGATGAACGAAAAGGGACTAGCCATGGGCTATAATTTTATGAATCGGAAAAAGCCGGCAGATGGATTCATATGTTGTATGATCGGGAGACTGATTTTGGAATCGTGTGCCTCCGTGGAAGAGGCTGTTGATCTATTAAAAGAAATCCCCCACCGTCATTCCTTCAGCTATACCGTATTTGATGCAAGTGGGGAAACCTATATTGTCGAAGCGACACCACGACGGATTGAAGTTCGCCAGGCCAAAATGTGTACCAATCATTTCGAGCTTCTAACAGACGAAAATCGCCATCATCTTGTCGATTCCAAGCGGCGTTTGGAAGCTATGAACATGAAGTATCCGGCACTGTCTGACGCAGAGTCCGCTTTCCGTTTTATGAATAATCGCAACCAAGGTGTTTTTTCCGAATTATATAGTAGCTGGGCTGGGACGATCCACACTTCCGGTTATTTGCCTCGAGAAATGAAAGCATGGATCGCCTTAGGCGGGGATCAGGATCCGATTGAGTTTGACTTTTCTAAGTGGCTAAACGGAGAAAATCTTTCGTTGGAAAAAATAACAGGCGAAGTCGACACCGATATCCCATTCGTTCATATGGACGAAGGAGCGCACTGGTCGCGGATGAGATAAATTTTAATATAGATGATTTTTCGCTATGCGGGAGTATTTTTCGCTATGCGGGAGTATTTTTCGCTATGCGGGAGTATTTTTCGCTATGCGGGAGTATTTTTCGCTATGCGGGAGTATTTTTCGCTATGCGGGAGTATTTTTCGCTATGCGGGAGTAAAAAGACTAATTGCAGGGTGCAATTAGTCTTTTTACGTTTATTCATATCTTAGTGCGTCAATCGGGCTTAATTTGGATGCTTTGTTGGCTGGTAAGATGCCAAAGACGATGCCAATGAAGGCGGAGAATCCAACACCGATTAGGACGACGATTGGACTGACCATGGCATTGATTGGAGACCATATTGTAATTAAACCTGTCCCCGCACTCGCTAAGCCGATTCCGATCAATCCACCTAATGAAGTGAGAGTGATCGATTCAATTAAAAATTGAAATAAAATCTTTCCTCTCGTCGCTCCCAACGCTTTGCGCAGACCAATTTCTCTTGTCCGCTCCGTTACGGAGACAAGCATAATATTCATTACGCCAATTCCGCCAACCAATAGCGAAATGCCGGCAATACTGCCAATAAAGATCGTCATAATTAAAATTACCTGATTAAATTCGTCTTCATACTCTGACATATCATAGATGGTATATTGCCCTTGTTCAAGCCCTTTACTTTCTGTTAATGTCTCAGCTGCTAATCTCCCTGCCTCGCTCATTACTTCTGGGCTTTCGGCAATAACGGAGAGACTTTCGATCTCATTACTCCCAAACATTGTAGAGACCACCGCACGCGGCATTAACATTTCCCCAGCTTCATTCCACTGAAATTGCTCAGGTATAAGTGATTTATAGACACCAATTATTTTAAACGGATTGCCATCTAGATCAATAATTTCTCCAATCGGATTTTCATTCTCTTTGAAAAAATTCTTCCTAGCGGATTTATCAATCATCACCACTCGATTCATGCCATCATTGTCCCTGGCATTGATTGGTCTCCCTTCCAAGATTTCAATACTTTGTGCTCGGAAGTATTCTGGACCCACACCGGTAATCTCTGGGCTCCCTGTCTTGTCATTATAATTAATTGTACCACCTGCATAGTTGGTTCCAATTGCCGCTTTGACGCCCGGAACAGCCTGAAGAACATCTAAATCTTCAGCGAATAATTCAGGCTCTTGCCATGACCATTCTCCACTTACCTCTTCCTCTTCTGTTGGAACATATTCATACCATAGCTCAATAACATTTTCATCAACCGCAAATAATTCATCTGTCAAATTATCTTGTGCTCCTTGACCAAGCGCCACAATCGTAATGACGGCAGCCACGCCAATAATAATTCCAAGCATCGTTAATAAAGCGCGGACTTTATGATTCCAGATCGAAGAAAAAGCAATCTTGAAGCTTTCTAAAAAATTCATGATGTCATCCTCCGATCATCCGTAATCAGGCCATCCCTTAACGTAATGACCCGATTAGCATATGCCGCCACCTCTTCTTCATGGGTAACAAGGATCACAGTCTTGCCTTCTTGATTCAATTGCACAAAAAGCTCCATAATCTGCTTACTTGTTGTAGAATCTAGTGCACCTGTTGGTTCATCTGCCATAATCACAGATGGGTTATTGACAAGAGCACGGGCAATCGCGACCCTTTGTTTTTGCCCACCTGATAATTCGTTTGGTAAATGTTTTACACGATCGCCAAGTCCGACTTTTTCTAACATTTGCTGTGCTCTATCCTTACGCTCCCGTTTTGAAACACCGGCATACACAAGCGGTGTTTCCACGTTCTTCATCGCATTGAGACGCGGGAGCAGAAAAAACTGTTGAAATACAAAGCCAATATGACGATTACGTAACGCAGCTAATTGCTTTTCCCGAAAGGCGCTAATTTTTTCATTGTTTAATTGATAATCCCCCGCTGTAGGATAATCAAGGAAGCCAATAATGTTCATTAACGTCGATTTCCCCGAACCGGATGGACCCATAATCGCAACAAATTCACCATCTTCAATCGAAAGATCAATCCCATGCAGGACAGGGACTTTCAAAGAACCATTCCCATATACCTTTGTAATCTTACTCAACTTCATCATAGGATGTCACTTCCATTCCATCGTACAATCCAGGATCTTGGGAGGTCACAACCAATTCACCCTTTGTCACACCTTCCGTGATCTCGATGAATTCATCATTCATTTTTCCTGTCTCGATTTCACGGCGTTGTAGTACTCCATCCACTAGAACATAAATGACTTCAACCATTTCTCCGCTACTTTCCTCGCCCTCTTCCATTGCTTCCTCTTCCACTATCGCCATATGAGGAACGGCTAAAGATTTTTCCCCGCCGCCCATTTCAACTTCTAACGACACGTGGAAGCCTTGACGCAGTTCAGAGGTATCATCTTTAATTGCAACTTTAAACGGATAGGTCGTAACGTCTCCGCCACCGCCCATATCATAATCTTCTGCTCCCCCGCCATCGTCTGACGGGAATTGGGAGACAGATTCAACGACACCCTTCCATTCACGATCTTTAAACACTTTTGGACGAATGATAACTGCTTGGTCTTTTTCGATCTTCACTGCATCAAATTCATTCATCGTCCCGATGACTTTGTAAGGATCGCTAGAAATAATATGAACGACAGGCTCATTGGCCCCTTCTTCCGTCTTTTCAATATTTTCGTTTATTTTTACAACAACGCCATCAATTTTACTTACTACGGTCATCGCTTTGATTTGTGTATCAAGTTCATTAATCGTTTCTTGTGCCGTTTCAATCTCTTCATTTGTCCCTTCATGATCCATCTCAGCTTGGACTCTCTCATTTTGCAGTTGGTTAACATCATCTTGCGTCACAATCTCTTCCATTACTTCCGCTTCTGGATCTACTTTTCTGCCAACCTTTTGCTTTGCATCTCTAATTTTTTTATCTAATTCTGCCATTTGGTTAATCTCGATTTGTGATCTTCTCTTGATTAAATCCCGATCACGAACCGCTTTATCAAATTCACGTTTTAATTTAGAAGAATCATAGAGAAATAGCGGATCTCCGGCTTTCACCTTTTTATTTTCTTCTACCTTAAATTCCTGAATTTCACCATTCTCGGGTTCTAGATATATCTTTTGTTCACTTTCGGGAACAATTTTTCCGGTAACTAAAATACTTTCCGTTAATTCTTGTTCACTCGCTTTTTGTACGGTTAAAGATACATCTTCCATGTCCTCTACCCCATCAACCATTTTGGCCCCCATGTTCATCACAAAAGCGGCTCCGCCCCCCAAGATGATCAAAACCCCAACAATAATACTAATCCAAATCCATACCTTCTTTTTCAAAACAGATCCCCCTTAGATTCTCCCTATTAAAAATACATATTTAGCTCTATATACTATAACGTAAAAAATGACAGAAAAGTTTCTCTTTTATTAAAATATATTTACAAAAGATGACATTCTTCTAACATTATTGACGTCAAGCAGGATTGTACTCCTACAGAATATCGGTAAATTATTGATTTTATTCAAATATAATAGGTTGAGATAACCTGCTTGGAACGTAAACCTTACCATTACCTTAATTTCCAGCGGCATTTGTTCAACTTCTGGTAAGCTAGAAAACAAATGCGCAAGCGCCCGTTTAACAACGTACAAACTTTCATAGTAAGGATGAACAGCTAAAAACACGCCGTGCTGGCGGCAGACTCAAACGCGACGACAATCGCAACGTCTGCACTAGTACTTCCTGTACGTCGCAACGCTGTTCTGACCTACATCCTGTAGCCCTGAGATAAAGGATACATGAAATGCGAAAGACGGCTGATTAGGAGCGACAAGCAAATGTTCCTGAAACGAAGAAGGGTGAATTTCCCCTTCTGCGATTCAGGGTTATTTTGCGGAACATCGGTTAAAGGCTCGACGTCCTGTCGAAACATCGATGGACTCGCATCCTGCGAGTCTCTCGCTCCTGCCGTCTGTAGCTAGACAGCACGGCGAAGAATGAGTCGATGTTGACTTACGCAAGCAGAAGCTGAAAGTTTGCTAGCCGCTGGGCGCTGGAGCTAGACGACAAAACTCAAAATTATAACTTATCCACAATTTCCTAAACGACAAAAAAGGCAGCCCCCTTTTAGAGACTACCTTTTCAAAACTTTATTTCTTAACATCAGTCGATTTACTGTTTTCCTCTACCTTTTCAGGATGTTGCGTATAGAATTTCCGACCGAGCCATGTTTGGAAAATCATAAAAATACCACCGACCACCCAATAGAGTGGTAATGCTGCAGGTGCTGAAAAAGAAATAAACATGATCATAATCGGTGAAATATAGGCAAACATTTGCATCTGCTTTTTCTGTGCTTCTGGAACTGTCGCCATCGACACTTTCGCTTGAACAAAATAAACAAGTCCAGCAATTAACATCATGATTCGATCTGGGCTTCCTAGATCAAACCAGAGAAAGGAGTGATTCGCAATATCTTCCGAGCTCCGAATAGCCCAATACAGCCCCATCAAAATAGGCATTTGAATGATCATAGGCAGACAACCCACACCAAGCGGATTGACATTATGCTTCGTATAAAGTCCCATCATTTCTTGTTGAATTTTCTTCTGCTCTTCCGGGTCTTTTGTTGCTTTTAATCGTTTTTGAATCTCATCCATTTCTGGTTTAATTATATCCATTTTTACCTTCATTTCTTGCTGTTTCTTATACGTATTTAACATAAATGGCAGCAAGACCAAACGGATAATTAACGTAATAGCAATGACTGCTAGTCCAAATTCTCCCCAGAGGGCAGAACCAATTTCATGAATCCCCCAAGCAAGTGGGCGGACAAATGTATTATAAAAAAAGCCTGTTTCGTTTTCTACTCCTGAACAACCACCAAGCATTAAAGTGGCGATCACAAGCAAAGAAAGTAAAATTGTATTTTTTTTCAATTCGAGTTCACCTTTCTATTTTAGGCCAACAGGACGTTGGTCAAAACGGCGTTGCCACAGTTTAGCCGTTTATCCTTAGTTCATCCATTTGACCCCTACTTATTGAACAAACATTTTATGATGTTTACCCTCTAAATAGAAAAGTGATGATCATCGGAATCATCTGGTGATTCTTGCCTTCTCACCGTTTTCATTAATTGAAAGCGCCGGAAACGCGGTCTTTGATCCTGGATCGTGGGCATGGTAAAAATGTTCAATTGAACAGATTCACTAGCTCGTCCATTTGCATGAACGGAACGAGAAAGCATAATTAATTGCCAGCTTAGAATCCAGATAATCGCGATGGTAAGCGGCAAAATCCACTCAGCATAGGACTCTTGAAATAATAAATCATACATAGCTAACACCCAATTTCTTCATCCAATTTAGCACCTCAATAAGGAACCTACAGTATCACAATACTAAAAGTATAGTAGTTATTTGGGAGAATGTAAAAGGGTTTATTTACAAATTACTAAAAATAGAGAGGAAAATACTGATCATCTAAGATTCGGTATTTTTTAACAGGGAACAATTGCTGAAAGAATATCTGTCATGGATGTTCAATGTTCACATAAATCCGAGCTATACATTCAAACCTTTTCTCATGAATTACCTTATGATTCTTACCATAATTAGCGACTCTTTTTCTTAATCAAACGTTTGATTAATTATATTTCCCTTTAAAAAGGATAGATATAACTAGGGATTATCCCTTGTCCATCTATCCTTTTGGTCGTTCAATATTTGACTAAAGCTTATTCTTTTGCAAATCCAACAAATTTGTCTACAACGACATCTAAAAAGCCGAGAGTCGGTTCATCCACTAGTCGTTCTGATTGATCATCAAATTTCTGTGTCGCAAAATTAATAAGGATTTCGTTGCCGCTTGGTGGAAGTAATCGAGCCTGAAGACCTGAAAGAATGTCACGTAAGTGAAGCTGTGCACGGAGTGTTCCAGCCATGCCAATACTGACGCCCGCAGCCATAACTGGTTTATCAATGAAAACCTTATCGACTCTTGACGCCCAATCGATTGCATTCTTTAGCACTCCAGGGATCGACCAGTTGTATTCTGGTGTGATGATAATAACCCCGTCAGCATCCGCAATGGATTGCTTGAAATTCTTCACAGTCTCTGGTGGATTATTTTCCTCGTCTTGCTCATAATGTGGTAAAGAACGAATATCAGCAATGTCAATATTCATTTTTCCACGGTAACGCTCTTGCATTGTTTTTGCTAGTTGCATGTTATAAGAATCTTTGCGAAGACTTCCTACAATGATAAGAATATCCATAAAAATCTATGTCCTCCCTAAATATTATTCATCACCTTGGTGATCAGTTTCTGGAGCTCGCGAACCTCCTCATTTGTCATGCCCTTCGTTAAAGTTTCACGCATGTTTTGTTGTACGGTTATAACATCATGAGAAAGCTGTTTGCCCTCATCCGTTAAATGAATTTTAAAACTGCGTTTATCCTTTGGGTCATCGACTTTATATATATATCCCTTTCCCTCAAGGCTCGCAATCATACGTGCGATGCCGGCTTTGTCCTTATTAAGTGCTGACACAAGGTCATTCGACGAGACGCCATCTTGATTCCAGAGAATCATCATAATTAGATTCTGCTCTGGAGCAAGGTTGAAGGGCTCCAGCTGCTTCCTCACATAACTCGTGATCGCCAGATCTGCACTATGAATTAAAATCCCAATATGTTCGTTCAAGTTCAATAGAGCAGGAACCTCCTTCAACTTGTTGACTAGACAACATTGACATATCAACTACTATATCTTGAATGATTTTTTTTGTCAAATCCCCTCTTTTAAAAATAGAGTCATAATGCTTTTTGAAAAAGCTTTAATGCCTTCCTCCTTTGCCCAAATAACCTTTTCATGATAAAAATAACATTATTTGGCAATTGACAAAGTGCTAGGGAGAGAGAAATGGAATCTAAATTAATTATTATGCGCGGTAACTCTGGGGTGGAAATGTGGATTTAAAATAAAGTTTGATAATTCGCAAAAAATTTGATAAGAATGGCCTCTTGAGACATTATGTTTCCAGGGGGCCATTTTTATTCTTCTGATATTTCAGCAGGTGAATCACTTGGCAAAACGAAGTAGAACTAACTCTGTTGAGTAGAATCTTAAGGATAGCAGAGGAATGAGAATGGGTTTTGATTATAAACCTTGGCTTAAAATCCAAGTGTAGGATCGGCTTTGTTGAACGGAATGGCATAATGTGCCTTTTAATTGAAAATAAAGGAGGAGGGATAAAACACAACACCGAAGCGAAAGGGGCCCTGTCAATTGTCTCCCTCATGGCGAAAGAAATGGACATCGATTGGGAGATCACCAGCTCTCAAGAAGGGACGCTTTATTTAAGCCAGAACTTAAACGAAGTTTAAACTTCCGGTCACCTTAATTTTCCATTTGCTTAGTAAAGTGGAAATTGAGGTGATTTTATATTTTTTATAGGAAGGATGTTGCGTAGATGGATTCTAAGAAAATCTATGTTTGTAATTACTTGGTCTGTTTGTTGATCTGAAATAAAGATTGATAATTTAAAACAAAGTTTGATAAAACCCTGTTTTAATATAGGTTATTTCTTTTGACCCTTAAACATCAGCTGCATTATTCAATTAAAGGCCACATTGTGGAAGAAGGAGTTGTAATTATATCCTTATTAATTAAACGGTTTTATCAATCACGGTGAACCATATCGCAAAAAGTGGTAAAGCTGAGGATTGAGCTTTCGATTGAAGAGGGATTCATTGCTGCTTTTATTATTTTGGTGTTCTGATCAGTCCTTGTCAGTGTTGTTATAGATATACCATACTGTTTGTTGAGAGTTGAATTCGTGATATTTCAAACATTCGCTCCTAAAGACTATAGATTAAGACAATAGATTAATGGTTTAACGTATAAAATATTTCGATACTTTTCCTGAAATTGGAGTGTGATCCTTCTTGAATTTAGAAAGACTTATGGCGATCACCATGATTTTATTAAATCGGAAACGGGTTCAAGCGCATGACTTGGCCAATCAGTTAGAGGTATCGCTACGCACGATTTACCGCGATCTCGAACGATTGAATACGGCGGGTATTCCGATTGTCTCCTTCACGGGAGCTGAGGGTGGATTTGAGATTATGGAGAACTTTCGACTAGAAAGACAAATGCTCAGTTTGGATGATCTTGCCGCACTCTCTACCGCCTTACGAGGACTTCAATCTGCCAACGTTTTTAATGGGCAACAATTAGATGCGTTGTTGAACAAAGTTGGCGCTTTGGTGTCGAAGGCGGAAAGTAAAGGTTTCCATTCGAATGAAGATGTCATGATTGACTTAAGTCCATGGCGCAATAGTTCACACGAGCAGTTAAAGTACGCGGAGTTGACAAAAGCCATTCAGAATACAAAGTTGGTAGGCTTTACTTATACAAATGTGCAAGGTCAGGGATCGGAACGGCGAATTGAACCGATGGGTATGGTGCTGAAGGGTTATACATGGTATTTATACGGTTATTGTTTACAACTGAACGATTATCGCAATTTTAGGCTTTCAAGAATCCGAAGTTTAACGACACTTCCGGGAGCATTCGAGCGTCGGGCAATTTCATTATCGGAATTAAATCGACATTGGGGCCCGAAGAGCAACGACGAAATGATCGATTTGGTACTGAGGTTCAGTGGCACAGCAAGAGTTCAAGCCGAAGATCATTTTGACGAATCGGAGATTCAAAGGCAGTCCGACGGTTCTCTCATCGTGAGGGCCCGTTATCCCAACAACGATTGGCTGATTGGTTTTCTGCTTGGCTTCCGTACGGGAGTGTTTGTTCTAAGCCCGCCATTTGTCGCATCGGCCTTAAAAGAAGCTGCAATGAACATTACAAAATTATATTAAGAATGTTGCCAACCCGCTGGCAATAAGGGTGGATTATCCTATATACAGGAACCCTGCTTCAAGCAATGTTCCGGACAAATTAGGAGGTAATCTCAATGAACACATCCGAAAAAACGATTAATCGCAAATACAACGAAAATACCGAAATCAATCCCTTCCACATCGATATTCCCCCGCTGGCCTTGAATGATCTCAAGGAGCGGTTGGAGCGGACGCGCTGGCCCGACGAACTGGAAGCCACCAATTGGGACTATGGTGGTGTCCCTGTCCGTTACCTTAAGGAAATGGCAGCATATTGGAGAACAGAGTACGATTGGCGGAAATATGAAGATGCATTGAACCGCTTTCCGCAGTATACGACGACAATTGGCGGACAACAAGTACACTTCCTTCATGTACGATCGCCAGAACCTGACGCCACGCCGCTTATTCTTACTCATGGCTGGCCGGGATCGATTGTTGAGTTTATGAATATCATCGGTCCGTTGAGCGATCCGCGTGCTCACGGCGGTCGTCCGCAAGACGCTTTTCACCTTGTCATCCCATCCATACCGGGATTCGGATTCTCCGGCCCGACGAATGATATCGGTTGGACCACGGATCGAGTAGCCGTAACATGGTTGGAATTGATGAGCCGCTTGGGCTATGAACGCTTCGGCGCGCAAGGAGGGGACACGGGGGCTATCATTTCACCGAAGATGGGGAAGCTTGCTCCGAATCGTGTGATAGGAATTCACTCAAACGGTCTAACAGGATTTCCTTCGGGCGATCCGGCAGAAACGGAGGATCTAACCGCTGCGGAACACCAGAGATATGACAAATTGAATGGACAAGGATTTGAGGACTCAGGTTATGCAATTATTCAAGCAACACGTCCCCAGACGCTCTCATACGGTCTCACGGACTCCCCGGTTGGTCAACTGGCTTGGATTATCGAAAAATTTAAAGAATGGACCGATCCATCGGCCCCGCTTCCGGAAGACGCAGTTGACCGTAATCTGCTGCTGACAAATGTGTCGATCTATTGGTTTACCAGAACGGCAGGATCCTCCGCCCGCATTTATAAGGAGGATGCCAAAACATGGGGGATGCCAGGGAAGTTATCCAATGTTCCAACCGGTGTTGCGGTCTTCCCTAACGACTCGTCGATTCGTCGATTCGTCGAACGTGATCATCATATCGTACATTGGTCTGAATTCGACAGAGGCGGTCATTTTCCGGCGTTAGAAGCGCCTGATCTCTTGGTCGATGATATTCGTGCGTTTTTCAGCGAGCTTCGCTAACCCATTTTCACATTCTGAGAAAAAAAGGAGGCAAACAGTAAGTAGTGGCCGTTAGGTATTGGGAAAGCAGCCTCGTTTCTGCTTGCTTCAAGGAAGTCCTGTTTTCGCTGCTAGACCCGTTACGGTGAGCCGAATCATAGAAGGACACCAACAATCGGGAGCCATTGCTTAGTAACACAGGGAGAATATGATCAAACTTTGTTATAAAAATTGCATAGTATTTCACAAAGAATTTACCCGTTTTGATCAATCTTTTTTCAAAACGGGTTCTTATTTTTTAACTTTTAATGCGGATCTATGGGATATTTTTAATCAAACTTTGTTTTAAATCTACAGGAAAAACGACAACGGCGAAAAAGCTGTAAAATGCCTTAGGGCATGGAACGTTTTTGGTTTCACAGGACGTCGTTCGCCGTGAGATGTTGAAGGTTCACGATCGAGATGGAAACCTTTCTATTGATTTAATTCGTCAAATAGCTGAATATGGTAAAGACAAATGCGAATTTGTTATTGTGGAAGGCATCTTGTATAGAAGTCGTTACGGTAAGATGCTGAACGATTTAATCCAGTTCTATCATCAAAGGTGCTATACTTATTATTTTGATTTATCCTTTGAGGAAACAGTGCTGCGCCATAATGCTAGTTCGAAAAGGATGGAATTTGGAGAAGAGTCTTTACATGCTTGGTGGAATCCACACGACTATCTTGACGTGGATGGAGAAATACTATTCACCAACGATATGTCACAAAATGATATATTGAAATTAACTTTAAATCAATTGCAAAAGTAAAATTTCATTCAAGGAGAATGATCATATGGAAAACGAAACATATCAATCTGAAAAAATGGAACGATTTGCCAAAAGAGTTGAGTTTCTGGAGGATCCTGAAAGAAGAGGAGATATATCGCCAGATGAGCTACTAAATCTTCTTCCAATTAAAAAGGATGATAATATCTTAGATTTAGGGGCAGGAGCAGGTTATTTTACAATTCCAACAGCTAAAGCCGTGGAAAAAGGAACTGTTTTTGCAGTCGATATTGATCCAAATATGTTAGAGGTAGTCCGATCCAAAGCAAAAAAGGAACTTCTCGCAAATATCCAAACGTTAGAAGGAAGTGTTGACGCTATCCCGTTATCCGACAATTCCATTGACTTTGTACTCGTTTCGTTAGTTCTTCACGAGTTAAAGCCTTTACTACCTGCTTCCCTTCAGGAAATAAAGCGTGTGCTGAAACCTCATGGCACTCTCGTATGTATGGAATTTGAAGCAGAGGAGATTCCTACACATCCACATCCAAGGATTTCTTCAGCATCCATGTCACAAGAAATCACAAAAGCAGGACTAGCAGTAACACAAAAGTTATTTCCAACAGATAAAACATATATTATCACGGCTCAAAAATAGTGTGGAAAGAGGGTCAAAATGTACCCTCCTCCATAGTCTGACTTGAGAACTCCTTCATTCTAATGCTGCCTGGATATACTTGTATAATTCGGCATCAATCCCAAATTGCAACTGATTATCAGGGTTTTCCGCATGGAACTTTTCAGCTTGCCTCTTTAAATCTTGGTCATCCCCTGTGAACAAATACACAATGTCAGCCCATTTCTTTGCCAATGCTTGTACCTTACTACTAGCAGGGGGTGTTCCCTTTTCTTTTTCCAATTGTAATTTTTTCACAATTATTCTAAATTCATCTTCTGTCTTTTTTAAAGAAGCTTCGTCATATTGATCATAATAATTTTTCATCATGTCTAACTGCTCTTTTGTAAAATATTTCTCTTGATATAATTTCATAGCTCCTAGTAGTTTTGTTACTTCATCTACAGACATTATTTTTTTGCTGCGAATCGTTTTTAATGCACTCTCTAATTCATATAATAGATTTTGTTGAACTTGTATATCTCTTTTTATTCGGGTTATTTGCGTTTCGATAATATTGGCAGCAAAGCCTTGTTCATTATTGTCCATGACAGATTTTATCTCTTCTAAGGGTAACCCAATTTGTTTTAGAGCCAAGATTTGCTGTAATTTAGACAAATCGGCTTCTGTGTAGAGCCGATGTCCAGACTCTGTATATTGAGACGGGGAAAACAAATCAATTTGATCATAATACCTTAACGTTCTTATTGTTAAGCCTGTTAATGCTGCAAGCTCTCCTACTTTCCAGTATTCCTTCATCTATTTCACCCTTATAAAATGCCTTCGTATTACTTTAACAGTCCTTGAATTTCATTATAATGGAAATGATATGTCCTCCCACAAATTTGACAAGCTGTATCAATGGACTCTTTATTATGAATGACTTGTTCTAATTCATTCGTACTTAAAGAATGGAGCATACCGTAAAACATTTCTTTGGAACATCCACAGAAAAATTGGACAGGCCTATAGCCGATCACTTTTACATCCTTAAATAGTTGACTTAGATTTTTTTCTATATTGCCCTTACTATCTTTAAAGAAATCCCAATTCGTATTGACTGTATCTTCAACTTGATTCATAAGCTCAGCCGGAGCACCAGGAAGCAACTCTGCATATAGCGCATGACTGAACAAAATGCGATTATCATGCGCAAATTCAAGATTAGTTCCTATATAGGTTTGAGTTTGCTCACTTTGAATAAAATAATGGGAAATATCATCAACAATATTTCGATATGGCATATCTGTTATACCCGTAAATTGATTGAACCCCGCACCTTTTATCACACGAATCGTCCCTTTATGACCAATAAGGCGCTCAAGCGATATTTCATCAGCAACTCCTAATAATGCATTATTAAGATAACCACGAATATTCCCTTTTGCATCCCCATCAGCAAAAACTTTATATTGTGGATCGCTCATTGTCATTTGGAGACTTATTCTCTGATCCCCTTTTAAGGTAGCCGACATTAAGCTCATAACTGAAATAGTTTTTCCTAATGTCAGCTTAAGAATTTTGTTTGTTTCTTTGTTCAAACCGAGAATATCATTTATTAATTTTGTGTTATCCACAAAAAATAAACGCACTTGTTTATCATAAATAAGTGTCTTAACAATTGTATTTTCCATATTTATGTCCCTTTCTCTTATTCACTGTTAAGTACACTATAAAACATAACCTTACGTAAGGTTCAAGTGTTGCAAGTGTATTTATTTAGAATTGAGAAATCGAGGATGTAATTAATCATAAAAAAGTTTCACGAATTATGAATGAAATGGGATTAAGGTGCGAAAAATTCACACGTAAATCACGTTACAAATCATACAAAGGTACAGTAGGTAAGGTAGCCAAAAATCGCTTGAATCGTAGATTTGATACAACTGTTAGTAACTAACGTAACTGAATCTAAATGTGCTGAAGGACAAAAATTATATTTAAGTCCTATTATGGATTTATATAATGGGAAAATTATCTCTTTTGGTATATCAAAAACTTGGTACTCCAACCACTTAAGCAAGCTATAGAAATCATCGACCGTGTAGTTCCATATCGAACGACCATCCATTCAAATCAAGGCTGGCATTATCAGCATAATAAATGGAGAATCAATGCATGTCACGTAAAGTGAACTGTGCAGACAACGCTTCGATGAAGAATTTCTTCGGAATCATGAAACAGGAAATGTTCCATGGAGAAGAATTAGTTAAAAACTATGAGAAATTAAAAAGGAGAATTGAAGAGTACATTTATTGGTACAACAATGAACGTATGAAACTAAACTTGGTTGGATTAAGTCCAGTACAATACCAAACTCAGTCCAACCAATTATCAGCATCATAAAACTTTAACTTTTAGGGGTAACCACCTTATCTTGCGTGGGCTTTTTTATTTACAATAAATAAATTAAAGCTTTTTTAAATAAGCGAAACTATTTTAAACAGAATTCGTCTTTTAATATAGGAATTTAACAAAAAGAAAGGAATGAAAATAGGGAAATAATATGTTCTGGTGATTCCGAGAGAGGAGAGTTTCATATGACTAAAAATTAATAGTGAATTTTTTTATTTAATATACAAATTAAATAATATATAAGAATTTAAAACATGGAGGATCTTTATGAAAAAATACTTTTGGTTTTTTGCTATATTTCTCGCATTTGTTTTCATATTTTTTCCTTCGGGTGCTTTTGCTACTGAAAACATAGATTATAAGCAGTTATATCAGGATGCGATTTCTGATGGAGCTCTCAATACAGACACTAAATCATATGATGAATTTGTTAAAGAAAATGAAGAGGAGTTTATACCAGTATACGACGAAGGCCTTAAAGAAAAAGTATTCGAGGAATCACTATCTTATACTGAATGGTTAAAATTAAATAATTATGGGCAACCTCCTGGGGAAGTTGAGAGTGATAACGGAGAAGTATTCGAGGATATTACTGATGAAGTTTTAGGTAGTACAGAAAACATCGGAGAAATCGAACCCTTTGCGTCTTATCAAGGAAAGGCTATAAAATCTGGCGATAATCAAACAATTGCAAAACGAGTGGCTAAATTCGCTGATAGAAGTTTTTATTCTACTTCAGGCTCATCTAAACAAAACGGATTCTTAGATTATAAAATAACTGATAAACTCTATCAGAAAAACCCAACTTACTGTTCGAAATTGGTATATCAAGCATATTATTATGGCAGTGGTAATATACCAGTCGTGAAAGTCAGAAGGAATGGAAAAGGAATGGTACTACCCTATGCCTTAATTGCTGAATTTAATAAATCTTTCAAACCTATAAAAGTAGCTGAATTCAAAGGATGAAAAGAAAATATATATTTTCAATGATTCTGATTTTAATTTTATTAGTAGGTAGTATTCTTATATACAATAGAGTCCATGCCAAAAGCGTTATCAATAATTACATCGTAAAACAGGGGATTGAGAAAAGCCAATTAAACTATACGGATTTTCACAAGGACTTCAAAATGGGAGGGTATTTCTTAAATACATATGTAGATGGTGAAAATCCAAATATATATTATTCTTATCATTATTACGATGGTAGAGTGTATTTCGAAGCCTACGAGTTAGATGAAACTCAAATAAGGAAACAATTTTGGGGCGGAAATAATCTTGAAGAGAATAAATTTAAGAAATTAAAATACCCACCTCATTAAAAATTAACTATTTTTTATAACCTTGAAAAGGAACGCCCTTCTGTCGCTAAACAGGAGGGCAAAAACAAATAGATTCTTTTGATAATCGTAAGGATTTCAATTTGGCGGCTGGCCATAATTATTTAACTTAATCCATTCACTATATGATAAAAACTTCTCAAAAACATCTTGTTCTATCCCCTCTTGGTATATAGGCATAAATTCTTCTTCATTTTTTCTAACCCATTGTTTATATGAAGCAATTTCAGGATCTATCGCACCAGAAGAGACACCATCTTGATATAACTGCTTATAATCAATTCCCTGATATTTAATCACTAATTCCCCCTACAAAATAAATTTTAATCATATGTTCCTCCATTATATAGTGAGTGAAGTAGCTTTGTCTTATATGTTAAGATTATTAGCCCACACACAAGAAAGGAAAAAACGATCGACCGCATAAGTAAGTTACTCTCTCATTATCCCAGCCGGAATGACAAGGGCGAACTCAGTTCTATCCCCTGCTAACTGTTGCAATTCAAATGACATATGCCAATCCTTTCCCCAATCGAAACCGACACGATCATATGGGATAAGCTCTGTTACTTTGCAAGGGGAATCACCATACGGACCAGCATGAAGGATGAATTCTTTTCCTAAAATTGGTTCAAATGTGCTTGGCATCCACCATCCAGCAATGCCGTCAGACGTTGAAACAGCCTCCCAGACCTTTTCAATTGGAGCATCCACAATAATTGTTTTGCGAATTTCAGGTAAACTTCCTTGTTTTTCCATCATTTTCTTACCTCCTATGGAAAGCTTGACATTCTTATTTTCTCTTATCTTCTGTTCAAAATACGGATCATTCTCCTCCATTTATCCATAAGCTAACAAGGGGGTGCTGAACATGTTCATACGAAATCAAACAGATGAACAAAGATTTTTTCGACCATCTTGCTTGCCTGTATTAAATGAACGATTTACAGATTATGATTTTTTCGATCCTTATTATGAAAAAACATACAAGCACATTCAAGTGCCAGCAGAATTGACTAGATCGCCTGAGGATACCTTACTCAACTATTTTAGCATTCTTCGTGAAGCTGCAAACACAGATGAAAGAAGCTGCGGAACTATCGGTAATGGCCATATTCCCTATCCACTTGCCTACAATTTTTTATCTAAGGCTTATCAAAAAAGATTAAGCTATGAAGAATATGTTCATTCGTTTGCAGGAGTTGGGCATCTAAGTTTAATAAAGCTTTGCAGGGTTCCAGGAGAAAAGCAGGATATTCAATTTTTCTATGAGATTGAAGCAATTGAGATTCTGGAGGGCAAAAGTGCTGAATTCTTCGGCTATGCTTACGGTTTTATTAGGCTTGTTCACGAACAAACAGGTTATCGGATGGCAGACATTCAGCAACTAACTGAGGATTTTCTTTGTGCACCATACCACGGCTGGGATCATGATGGGGAAGCGATTATCGATGTAAAATACGGTGGTTGGTGCAAATTAGTGCAAAAGCGCTATCCAACTATTAAAAATAGCTATTTTAAAAGTATTTACTTTCTTGGGAATGATGGGGCTGATTATTGTTTTATATTCATTACATTAACGAATGGAACGGACGTAGAAATCGCCCAATTTCGTAGAAAGATCGATGGTAAATGGAAAAAGGTGAATATAAAGCCTGAAGAACAATGCACATAAAGAAACAGGTATCGTACCATTCTCCCCACATCGTGTGGGTACATACAAACATCAAGACAAAACAAAAAGAGGTCAAGAAAAACCTTTTGGTCTTTCTCGCCTCACATACCTTTTATGCCACTATAATGATTTTAATGCCTCTTCAATGGGTGTTTCTCCCTCAATCATATCAAAGGTTTTTCCAATTGTATGATTATTCTCCAGTGAAGCAATAATGGCTGATGCAACATCTTCGCGGGAAATTTGGCCACGTTCAAGATCAACCGCCACTTTTACCTTGCCAGTTCCGGAATCATTCGTTAGTCCCCCTGGACGGATAATTGTATAATCAAGACCACTTCTCTCTAACCAAACATCGGCATAATGTTTGGCCGCACTATAGTATGGTACAGCACCCATCCATTTATCACGGTGATGAACACCAATCGCACTCACAATCACAAAACGTTTTACTTCAGCTTGTTTAGCTGCCTCCATAGATTTGATGGCCCCATCTAAATCAATCATCATGGTTTTATCAGCTCCTGTATGACCTCCGGAACCCGCTGTAAATACGATCGCATCCGCATCCTTTGCCGCATTGGCGATATCAGTAATACTTCCTTCTAGATCAACAAGGGCTGTTTTGACTCCTTGCTTTTCAAATTCTGCCTTCTGCTCTTCTTTTCGAACCATCGCAATGGCATCATGCTCACTAGATTCATGTAGCTTCCTCACAACGTGTTGACCGATTTGGCCATTCGCTCCTATGATCAGTACATTCACAATATCTCTTCCTTTCTTTATTGGATTTTCCACTTACTACTAATGTCTATACATACACTTTACAACCTAAAGTGAACTCTAGGTCAAACAATATGATTTCTTATAAGTGTCTTGTTCAGGGCATCTTTTAAAAAGGCTATCCCAAAAGTGAAACTTCAATCACTGGGTGGGCATGCAGCCAGTTAATGCAAGATAAAGGAAAGAGGCCTGGACAAAACTAAAATGTTCCCCCTCCGAAAATAAACAATTTATTACCTTAGCGAGGTATACTTCCGGAGCAGGTTATATGCATGATAGTAGTTCGCTTTTTTCCTTGGTGAAAACATTGTGTATAACAGCCTCAGAAACTATAAAATTGATTCAAATCATTTGGTAAGTGACAGGTACCTGTAACATCAACTACTACTCTATTCCCTTTGCAAACTTTACCGCAGCGGTTGCAATGACTTCATTCGGATCAATCAAAGGTACTTTAAATGTCAGTCCAGCTAAGATAATTGGCACTTCAGTACATCCCATAATAATTGCCTCAGCATTTTTTTGAATCAGCAGCTCAATCACTTCAACAATTTTTTCAGTATCTTCAACATTTTTTCCGTTATATTTATAGGAAAATATTGATTCTTGGATTTGATTTTGATAGTCAATTGGAATCTCGATCACTTCTATTCCCTTTTGGGCAAAACCATCTTGAAATATATTTGCCTTCATTGCCCCAGTTGTAGCGATAACACCAACTTTTCTGGTCTTTTTATTCAATCTTCTTGTTTCCTGAACAGTTTCATCAATAATGTGTAGTACATCTATGTCCACTGCAGCTTGTACATCATCATAAAAAAAGTGGGCCGTATTCGCACAAATAATAATGACATCAGCACCAGCTTTTTCTAGATTTTGTGCAGTCAATCCCATCTCTGGTCCTGGGCTTTCGGTGCCTTTTAGAATCGCTTCTTGTCTACTTGGCATTTTAGGATTGTTGTCAACAATAATTCTGAGATGATCCGCATCTGTTTTTGCAGAAGTCGCCTTAACAATTTTTTCAAAGATATCAATCGTTGCCTCTGGTCCCATACCACCCAATAAACCAATAATTTTTTCCGTTTGAATACATGCTTTAGGTAACATTGGTATGCCCCTTTTTCAAGTGATTCAAATCTTTACGCTTATCCTTATTTCCTATAATTGCAGCTGCTACAACTGAACCGATAACATTTATCGTTGTGATTCCCATATCCATCACACGAAAGATTCCAGCTAGAAGCCCAATAATTTCTACCGGCATTCCTAAACTTGTTAGAAAGATAGTTGTCGCCACAAATATTCCACCTGGTATACCTGGACTCCCTAATGTCATGAGTACCCCCAATAAGACTGCCGTCACTTGTGCACCTATAGACATTTCAATCCCCGTCAAGTTTGCTACAAATACGGCTACAGCACCAAACCATAAAGCATTTCCGTCCATGTTCATGGATGCTCCTACTGGAATTGTTAGTCCAACAACATCCTTTGGTAATTTTAAGTCTTTCTCACACGTCTGTATCGAAACTGGCATTGTTGCCTTCGTGCTGCATGTTGTAAAACTTGTAATCCAAACCGGTGATATTTCTATCCATTCGGGATTGTCCGGTTGCAACATCTTTTTCCACAAATGGTCCCTGTCTATAATCCTTCACTAGCGTTGCATAAAAAAGCGATAATAAAGTCAAGTGATTTGTTTTCTACGAGAGACGATATATAACTGAATATTCAGTTATATATCGTCTCTTTGCAAAAAAAAAGGAGAATGGGAATTAAGGG
>NZ_BORE01000016.1:0-135339 GCF_018333015.1 Bacillus sp. J14TS2
AGGGCGAACTGATGTTGACTTATCGTAGGAAGAAACGTAGAAGTTTTCTAGTCGCTGGGCACTGGAGCTGGATTAATAATGGTGTTTCTCGTTTATCTTCTTCTTTATCTGGTTTTGAGAGAATAACAAAAGTTTCTCTTGCTTTTTACATAAAAATGGTTATAATAGATTATGTCGATTGTAAAGGAATCTTCTTCTAGAAGATGCAGCGTAGTCTATGCAAATGAAGTCTGGTGGCAATAGCGAAGAGGTCACACCCGTTCCCATCCCGAACACGGCAGTTAAGCTCTTCAGCGCCGATGGTAATAGGGGGTTTCCCCCTGTGAGAGCAGGACGTTGCCAGGCATACTATTCCGCAGTAGCTCAGTGGTAGAGCTATCGGCTGTTAACCGATCGGTCGTAGGTTCGAATCCTACCTGCGGAGCCATTGTTGGAGAGCTGTCCGAGTGGCCGAAGGAGCACGATTGGAAATCGTGTAGGCGGCTAACGCTGTCTCAAGGGTTCAAATCCCTTGCTCTCCGCCATTCTAAAATATATTGGCCCCTTGGTCAAGCGGTTAAGACACCGCCCTTTCACGGCGGTAACACGGGTTCGAATCCCGTAGGGGTCACTTTTTCGTCGCGGGGTGGAGCAGTCTGGTAGCTCGTCGGGCTCATAACCCGAAGGTCGCAGGTTCAAATCCTGCCCCCGCAATATTGGTCCGGTAGTTCAGTTGGTTAGAATGCCTGCCTGTCACGCAGGAGGTCGCGGGTTCGAGTCCCGTCCGGACCGCCATTGTTACATAAACTTATTATTTTTAAATGAAAGGTTTAGGATAAGTGAGAAGTAAAGGAAGCGGACGAGAGAGCATCAGAGCGTACTTAGGTATGTGAGGATGCGAAAGAGTACGCTGACGAAGAAATTCGAAGCTTAGCGTAAACTATAATTTAAGGCTCAGTAGCTCAGTCGGTAGAGCAAAGGACTGAAAATCCTTGTGTCGGCGGTTCGATTCCGTCCTGAGCCACCATTTAATAGAATTCATGGTGGGGTAGCGAAGTGGCTAAACGCGGCGGACTGTAAATCCGCTCCCTCCGGGTTCGGCGGTTCGAATCCGTCCCCCACCACCATTTTTAGGGGTATAGTTTAATGGTAAAACGAAGGTCTCCAAAACCTTTGATGTGGGTTCGATTCCTACTACCCCTGCCAATTTTAATTTATGGCGGCTATGGCGAAGTGGTTAACGCATCGGATTGTGGCTCCGACACGCGTGGGTTCGATTCCCACTAGTCGCCCCATCTTCATTGGGCTATAGCCAAGCGGTAAGGCAACGGACTTTGACTCCGTCACTCGTTGGTTCGAATCCAGCTAGCCCAGTTTTTTGCGGAAGTAGTTCAGTGGTAGAACATCACCTTGCCAAGGTGGGGGTCGCGGGTTCGAATCCCGTCTTCCGCTCCATAAGGTTCTGGCGGCATAGCCAAGTGGTAAGGCACGGGTCTGCAACACCCTTATCACCGGTTCAAATCCGGTTGCCGCCTCCATGAACTATGCCGGTGTGGCGGAATTGGCAGACGCGCACGACTCAAAATCGTGTTCCTCACGGAGTGCCGGTTCGACCCCGGCCACCGGTATTATAGGGTTACGATAGGTCGAGACAAAAGTAACCAGACTTGCTCGTAAACGTTGGTGTAACAGCGTTTATGAGCTTTTTTGTATTCTAGAGAAGATTCTGAGAATACGATAGAAAACGATAGGTTTTGAATTTTTCGGTACAAGTTTGCTACAAATCCATTTTCCTCCTAAATTTAAAGTTTTTTGGTACAATGCAATATCAGATTACAACATCATAAAAAGTTAAGGGATGTAGAAAGCATGCTGGATGTTTTTAATCCTTTAAATTGTGATGGAGACAATGTTAAAGAAGTTTATAATTATCCAATGAAGCCAATAATAGAGCCCTTGATTTTGTCATTCTGGGTTTCCTTGTCCCAACTTTCATCTCGGAAGGTTTTGGACTTCCAGCAAGTTCATATATGTGTACCATTATAGGTAAGTCTGCAAATGTATCTTCGATCAGGGCTTTAATTTTAGACCACTCGAGTCCTCCATTTCCGTAGCCGAGAGGCAGAATTGCAATGGACTGAATCCTTTCGTCTATAACTTTTATAAGGTCTTATTAGCCTTCAACGATACCAACTGCTCAGCATATACCGAGGAAAAACTTTTCGCAGCTGTAGGGAATGACCTTAGAATAAGTATACGCTATGAATAACAGCGAGAGAATCAGTCAAAAGAAGTCGGTTTAACCTATCACTTTGATACGATGAAATACAGTAATACATTTGATACACATCGAATTACTAAGTTAGTTGCAGAGAATGAAAAAAAGAAAAGCTGGCAGAATGTTTCTTTCAAGCTAATTTTACAGATTCTGAACTATTGAGTGCTAAAAATACACTGGTCTGATTAGAGGAAGATATAGGTTTGGGTAGAGAAACGGTTGAAACCGTATTAGGCAGCTGTAAATTTCACAATAAAGTCAATTAAAGATATAGCTTTGGCAAAGCAGCTTTAGAAGGCGTTCTTTTCTTTATTTAATTGAAAATATGCCGTGTCTGGAACGTAGCCGGAAGAAACATTCACTCAATTACTAAAAAGTGTGGAAAGAAGAGCAGGAAATGCTGTTTTGCAATCATTGAATCCAAATGAGAATAAAACATCCAATTGTACAGATGATGGATATGAGAATAAATGAAACGGAAACCTTCATCAGATGCTCCTGTAAATTAAAGGGAAATATCCTTTTAATAGTTGTAATATCAATAATTTTGACGGAAAATTGAACAGAATAATCAAAAAAGCTGCTGTTAATGGCAGTTTTCTTGATCAACACTATATTTCAATTAATCTGGCATTGACGCCGGCTGAAATTTTGGTATACTAGGTATTGTTAACTAATTGATAATGAATATCATTATTTTTTAGGGGAATTAGAACTTGATAATAATTATTATCTGTATATAGTTTGAGTGGATTTTTAAGATAAGGAAGTTTAATAAATTTTGATTGGCAAAGAATTTACACGCAATGAAGATTTGATACTTGGTACATTATTCATTCTTTTTTCACTTACTTCTATTTTTCATTTAATACTTAAAGAAAGTAGGCCTACGAGATGATTGATATTAAAGGATTGACAAAGAAGTATGGTAATAAAGCCATCGTAAATGATATATCGGTTCAAATTCAGCCTAATAAAATTACATCGTTTATTGGGCCAAACGGTGCAGGGAAATCAACGCTACTTTCCATGGTAAGTCGTTTGCTTGATGCAGACACGGGAGATGTATTACTAGACAAAAATAATGTAAAGAACATGAAATCTAATGAATTCGCTAAGCGTATTGCCATTTTAAGACAATCGAATTTTTTAACTGTGAAATTAACGATTCGACAATTGGTATCATTTGGTCGTTATCCTTATTCTAAAGGTCGTTTAAATGCTGAGGATAATCGAATCGTCGATCAAGCAATTGAATATTTGAACTTAACAGATATCCAACATAAATACTTAGATGAGCTGTCTGGCGGTCAAAAGCAACGTGCATTTATTTCTATGATTATTGCCCAAGACACAGAATATATTTTACTGGATGAGCCATTGAATAATTTGGATATGAAGCATTCTGTACAAATCATGAAAATATTACGCAAGCTTGTCAATGAGCTGGATAAAACAGTCGTGATTGTATTGCATGATATTAACTTTGCTTCGGTTTATTCGGATCAGATTGTAGCCTTAAGAGATGGACGTCTAATAAAAGATGGTCCAACACACGAAATTATTAATTCTGAAGCATTAAACGAAATCTATGATATGCATATTCCGGTTCATATGCAAAACGGTTGTCGTTTTTGTGTATACTTTGACTCACATATCAATAAAAGCAGCTAATCGTTCCAAACCTAATGCCTTCTCATGAAGAAAGAAAGTATACCTTTTCACGAAATAATTTTCGGACTTGAGATATAACTGTCCTGCTCCATGCATCAAAGACTAGAAGACTTCGCGAAGTGCCCTACGATAAGTCATTATAGGGGAGCGTGACTCCCTTATCTCAGTTACGTCACTCCAGTCTCCACGTCTTTAAACTGGGGCTTTGCTCCTTTTCGTTCATGAACACCTTCTGTGGAAAATATCTTCTCACTGGTAACTTAACTTGAAGGGGATGACTAACTGATGACGATTAATCTGTCACCATGCGTACTTCTTTCATAGGGGGTACGCATGTCTATTCATGCATCGAACATAATTTTTAACCAAATGTTGTATTTGTTCAGAAGAATAAGTGGTTTCTTTCATTGCTAAAGTAACTATTCACACATGAATCATTTTATTATCTCCTCTACAGTTGAGAATGGAACGGGAATAATAGAATTTTAGAACTGGGAATTACCGTCTAAAACATATGCCTGAAAAATGAAAGCTTTTAAAATACAGTTGACAACACCTTTTAATTTGATATACTATAAACAGATTAATTGATATTGATTATCATTATCAATTAGTTCTATTGTAGCAATGCACTATAGTGAAATAGGAATCATTATTTATTTAAGTCGCACGCTAAAATATAACGCAGATATTAATTTGATCAATTCAATAGTCTAAACATTAATAATACATAAAGGAAGAGGTAGGAGAATGAGAAAAACAAAATTTTTTAAGTCAACTTTTATTATAGCAATATTCGTAATCTTTGCATTGGCAATGGCAGCTTGTTCAAATTCAGATGATAAAAATGAAGGCGCCGATGATCAAGTCAACGAATCTGCTGAAACAGATGGAGGATCAGAGGATTCTGCTGAAAATGCAACTGTTGAAATTACTGATGCCCATGGAACGGTTGAAGTTCCTGTAAATCCAAGTAATGTGGTTTCTTTAGATAGTAGAACTTTTCAAACGTTATCTGACTGGGGCATTGAATTAGCTGCTGCTCCAAGGGATTTAATACCTGAAGATATACCATATGCAACTGATGAATCAATTGAAAACATAGGAAATCACCGTGAACCAAATCTTGAAGTTATTGCAGCGGTGGACCCTGACCTTGTTATTGTCGGTCAAAGATTTGGTAATTATTACGAAGATATAAAAGAATTAGTGCCAAACGCAGCTGTTATTGATCTTAACTTTGATGTTTCCGAGGAAGCTGAAACACCTGGAGAAAACTTAGAAAACGGATTTAAGGATGTTACAAACTCTCTTGGACAAATTTTTGATAAAAAAGAAGAGGCTGAACAATTGACAGCTGATTTTGATCAAGCGATTGAAGATGCTAAATCTGCTTATAATGGATCAGATAAGGTTATGAGTGTTATAGTATCAGGTGGAGATATTAACTTCGCTGCTCCTCATTCCGGCCGCGTGTGGGGTCCGCTGTATGATATCTTTGATTGGACTCCGGCGTTAGAAATTGACAAGGCTTCTGCAGACCACCAAGGTGATGATATTTCTGTTGAAGCTATTGCAGAAACTGATCCTGATTGGATTTTCGTAATGGACCGTGATGCTGCTATATCATCTGAAGAGGAGGCAACCCCTGCTCAGGATGTAATTGATAATGCACCTGCTCTTCAAAACACAACTGCCGTTACTGAAGGAAAAATAGTTTATGCACCGGCAGATACCTATACAAATGAATCCATACAAACATTTACTAAATTATTTGAAGATCTTGCAAATACTCTAGGTGAATAGTATAGAGGAGTATAACTATAGTGCTAAAAAATACAATACAAAAAATGTTCGGGGCTGGGAGTTCTCAGCCCCTGCATTCTAATCATCAAAAAATATGGACAAAACCTTTTATAATAGCAGTTTTCATTGTTATTATTCTAGGTATTATTTCTATGCTTGTAGGAGTTTACGATATACGTGGACGAGAAGATGGAATGGATATGTTTTTTATCACTCGTATTCCGAGGACAGCTGCACTAATGCTTACTGGAGCCGCAATGGCGATGTCCGGGCTCGTCATGCAGCTTATTACACAGAATCGTTTAGTTGAACCTACCACAACAGGAACGATTGAATGGGCTGGCTTGGGATTGATTATTGTTTATTTATTATCTCCTGCGCCAACTTTATTCCAAAGAATGACTGGAGCAATCATTTTTTCCTTTATTGGAACGATGGTTTTCTTTTTGTTTTTAAGAAGAGTGAAGCTTCGATCGTCTTTAATTGTCCCGATTATCGGGATAATGCTTGGAGCGGTTATTTCTGCAGTTTCTACATTTGTCGGCCTCGTTTTTCAAATGTCGCAAAGTGTTGAAACCTGGTTTGTCGGCTCTTTTGCATCGATTCAGGTTGGAAGATATGAATATTTATGGCTGATTGTTATCATTACTATTCTTATTTTTATCTATGCGGACAGATTGACTTTAGCTGGATTAGGTGAAGATATTACAACAAGCCTTGGAGTGAGTTATAATAAGATCGTTCTTATTGGTACTGCTCTTATTGCTGTTGCAGTTGGAATTGTTGCAGCTGTTATCGGGAACTTACCGTTTTTAGGTTTAATTGTCCCAAATATTGTTTCTATGTTTAGAGGCGATGATCTCAGGAGTAATCTGCCTTGGGTATGTGTGTCCGGAATGGCTGCTTTAACCATTTCTGATATTATATCCCGAATAATTATCATGCCATTTGAAGTACCTGTTTCTTTGATACTTGGAACAGTGGGGGCAGTCGTATTTATCGTTATTTTGTTAAGAAGAAGGAGGCTGGGATAACAAATTGGAATATACTAATGAAAAAAATGTCAAAATGGATTCCAGCCTTCTTAATAAAGATAAAGCATCTAAAGCTTTTCGTTCCAAGAAAGAGGAAAGGCGTTATTGGATATTATTGATAACGCTGATTTGTTTGGGTATTCTTTCTTCGTATGGACTTTTAGTTTATAACAATCCAGTTCCAGTAGACTCCCCATCCTTTATCCCAGTTGTTAAAAGAAGAATGGTAGCTATTGTTTCCATGATTATTGCTGCAATTTGTCAGAGTTTGGCGACCGTTGCTTTCCAATCAGTAACGAATAATCGGGTGATAACTCCTTCGCTTTTAGGGTTTGAAGCGCTTTATTCTACGATTCATACGAGTACCATGTTTTTCTTTGGTGCCACCGCATTTATCGGTTATATGGGTACTGGATCATTTTTATTTCAAGTGGCTATTATGGTCGCGATGTGTTTAATACTTTATGGATGGTTACTTTCTGGAAAGTATGGAAATTTACAGCTGATGCTTTTGGTTGGAATCATAATTGGAACGGGGCTAAGATCTTTGTCAACTTTTATGAGAAAACTGCTTGCACCTTCTGAGTTTGATATTCTGCAGGCGAAGCTGTTTGGTTCTGTCAATAATGCGGATGTAGAATATTTTCCTATTGCAATTCCAATCGTAATCGTTGTGGCATTCCTTCTCTTTGCTTATTCTAAGAAATTAAATGTATTGTCACTCGGAAAAGAGATTTCCAGTTCTTTAGGAGTGAATCATAAGTTTAGTATCATTTATGTTCTTGTATTAGTTTCTATTTTGATGTCCATCTCAACTGCTTTAGTTGGACCGCTTACTTTCTTTGGCTTTTTGGTTGCAACGTTGAGTTATCAGCTGGCACAAACTTATGATCACAGATATATTTTTCCTATGGCTCTTGCTATCGGATTCTTGATACTAACTGGTGCATATTTTATTATGAATCATGTATTTAACGCTCAGGGCGTCGTTTCAATTATTATTGAAATCGTTGGTGGAGTAACATTTTTAATTATTATCTTAAAGAGGAAAACTCTTTGATAATTCAAGTTTATCAATACGTTTATGTCCTTAAATCTGTTAAAAGTCGTGTGTGGTTACTTTCAACAGATTCAAGGATATTTTTTTGCTGTTTGTCTTAGAGAAAGAGAGCATGAGACTTTTCCCAACATACTAACCTGCATGATCTGGTTGATATTTTTGTAGAATGCGTCGTCCTATTAAAACACCAATAGATGCTAGAAGAGTAACAGTGATTACTGCAATTATTCCCCACATACCCATTGAATATCCAATCATCGCTTCTATTGATGAAGCGGTTTGACCTCGATTTATGATCACATAGAAGCTAAATTATTTGGTTCTATTTTGATACAAACGCTTATGAGAAGGTAAGATTAATCCAAGTGAGATATCAATTCCTAAATACTTATTTTATTCATTAGCACTGCTCCTATTTTAAATTCCTACTTTAATGGTTTCATATTCAATCCTTGTTGGGAGTATCTTTGTTTCTTCTCTTTTCAGGGCTAATTCGTCGTATCAAGGCTTTTTTTAAAGTAGTAAATTAACTTAATAGACCTTGAAAAGGTTAGATGTGTTCAGTGTTTATGCGAGTAGTCGAGATTTTGTCTTTTTTTTCATAAAAAACATCTTTTGCTACATGGAGGAATTCCTTTACAGCAGGAGTTGCATTCTCAATAGATTGGCAAGCAAGTGTCACTTCACGTGTATTTTTAATATTCAGCTTGCTAATCTTTATATTTTGCTGCGTCTTTAGAAATAATTCTGGACCAATCGTAACACCAAGACCTTCCTGTACCATGTTAGCGATCGTTGTACAATCATGCACTTTAAAACGGATAGAAGGTTCGATTTGTGCTTCTTCAAACAGTTCTTCTACATGCGATTGATACATCCCTGTTGGCATAATAAAAGACTGGTTTATTAAATCATTCATATCCACTGTTTCTTTAGAGTGAAATGGATGTTCTGGATGATAAGCTACCACCATATTGTCCTTTATCAAATGAACCAAATCAAAACCTGGATTGGATTTTCCTTTTACAACAAACCCAATATCGATAATTCCCGTACTAAGCCAATCAATAATTTCCTCATAGGTTCCTTCATAAAACGTAAACTCTATTTTAGGATGTTTTTTCTGAAACTTGGCGAGCAGTTTCGGTAACAAACAGGAAGAAGCACTTGCAAATGTACCGACACGAATCATTCCAGTTTCTAAATTGGTTGCTAATGCAATTTCTTGATGGATGCTTTCCATTCTATTCAATATTTCTCTAATATGAGGAAGAACTTTTTGTCCTACTTCGGTAAGAGAAATTCCTTTTTTACGGTCCCGGATTAACAAAGAAGCGCCCAATTCAGATTCCAGACTAGCTACAGCGTGGCTTACTGCAGATTGCGTCATATTCAGTTTTTCTGCAGTGGCTGTAAAACTCCCCAGCTCCACTACTTTTGCAATGATTTCAAAGCGAACAATGCTCATGAGTTTTTACTCATCTCCCTTATTAAAAAAACGAGTTTTACTTATATTAACATAGGACTTACACTAAAGTGAAACTTCACTCAGTGGAATTCTCTTTCATTTTCCACTGAGTGTTAGTTGAACCAATCGGGTAGTTACTGGCTGTTTGATCTCCCACTTAGAAATTTCGACCTTTCTCTATTCTTGACGTGGGAGTCTTGTAGCCAGTTACACTGCGATAAAAACATTGTTCAAAGAAGGG
This sequence comes from Bacillus sp. J14TS2, assembly GCF_018333015.1. Taxonomy (NCBI): domain Bacteria; kingdom Bacillati; phylum Bacillota; class Bacilli; order Caryophanales; family Bacillaceae; genus Bacillus; species Bacillus sp. J14TS2. The sequence continues at coordinate 9,541 of NZ_BORE01000016.1, forward strand.
AGAGATATACACGATGAAAAAAAAGAAAAATCAATTTACAATTATACTTTTAGCTATCGGGGCTTTTGTGACAGGAACAGGGGAATTTGTTGTTTCCGGAATACTAGAACTGATTTCTGCTGATTTAGACGTTTCTATTTCAACAGCCGGTCAGTTGATTACGGTTTATTCTCTATCTTATGCCATTGGAGCCTTGGTATTGGTCATGTTAACTTCTAAATTTGACCGTAAAAAAGTCCTTTTATATGCCATCTTTACGGTTATTCTAGGGAATCTGCTGGCATTTTTCAGCTATAACTTTACCGTTCTTATGGTAGCCAGAGTTATCCAGGCAATGAATGGGGGACTATTTATTGTTGTAGCTACCAATTATGCGGCTCAAATTGCAGCTCCTGAAAGAAAGGGAAGTGCCATGGCAAGCGTTCTTACCGGATTTACAATTTCTTTAGTTCTTGGCGTGCCAATAGGAACATTTTTAGCAGGATATGTTGATTGGCATTACATTTTTCTTATCATTGCACTCGGCACAGTTCTTTTGTTAGCGGGACTTTATAAATTAATGCCGGCTATCGAAGGAAACCCATCATTGCCGTTTAAGCAGCAGCTGCAAATCATTAAAGACAAGCGGGTGCTTACTGGATTAATAACCACGATTTTTTGGATTTTAGGGTACACCATGGTGTTCGCGTACATCGCTCCATTGTTAAGTAATACAGCTGGCTTCTCAATAAGGATGACAAGTATCGCCTTATTTGTTTTAGGAACCTTTGCTTTTATTGGATCACGTTTTGGAGGTTATGCGGTAGACAAGTGGGGGCCAAATCGAACCATATCGATTAGTTTATGTATTCATATTGCTGCCTTATTTGTACTGGCATTCACCCAATACTCAACGATAGGTGTATTTATTACTTTAGCTATTTGGGGAGTCGCAACCTGGACAACAACACCGGCAAAGCAATTTTATTTAGTTTCCTTAAAGCCGCAATCATCTGAAACAGTACTAAGTTTTAATACCGCCTTAATGAATGTGGGCATGATGTTTGGTTCCGCTATAGGGGGAATTATTATTCAGTATATGGATATTGTCAACTTAAGCTGGATTGCAGGATTGTTTGTCGTAGTTGCACTTCTTTTTATCAGACGATCTCTTTATCTAAATAAAACGATAAAAGACCACGTTTCATTAAATAGTAATACGAATCAAATATAAACTTAGTTGTCTATTCATTCTAAGATTTCATTCATTTTACAAAAAATCTCTTGCCTTCAGGTTCACTTGAAGGTTTATACTCCGATTCATAGCTTTTATTATAAGCTAACACCAAAGGAGGATGAATCTTCATGGAAGATATACAGGATAAAGTAGTTATCATAACCGGTACCAGCAGCGGGATTGGGGAAATTACAGCAAAATTATTAGCAAAGCATGGTGCTAAGGTAGTTTTAGGCGCAAGACGTGAAGAAAGACTGCGTAGTATAAAACAAGCAATTGAAGAAGCAGGAGGAACCGCTGTTTATAAAGTAACGGATGTTACTTCAAGGAAACAAGTGCAGGAATTAGCGCAATTAGCTTTAGACGAATTCGGTACGATTGATGTTCTTATTAACAATGCAGGTATTATGCCAGTTTCTCCATTACATGCACAAAAAGTGGATGAATGGGATCAAATGATAGATATCAATATTAAAGGGGTGCTGTATGGCATATCTGCTGTTCTTCCAACTATGAGAGAGAATAAAAAGGGGCAGATTATTAATGTTGCTTCAGCATTAGCACATGTTGTTGTGGAGAATGCAGCAGTGTATGCAGGAACAAAATTTGCGGTGAAAGCTATTACAGAAGGGCTTAGACAGGAAGAATGTGAAAATAATATTCGTACCACGATTATTTCTCCTGGTGTGGTACAATCAGAAATAACAAATGGGATAACTCATGAAGAAACAAAGAATGCTGTAAAAGGAATGGTGAGTAAGGTGTGGCTGCAGCCAGAAAGTATCGCAAAAGCCATTGCTTATTCTGTGAATGAACCGGATGAAGTTTCTACCAATGAAATCATTGTCAGGCCTACGATTCAAAAAGCTTTCTAGCCCCTGTATTTATTAAATGAAAGTGACAAATGATTGTATCTTAGATATAGATGGTCTAAGATACAATCAAAGATTAGGACACTCAATAAAGGGAGAAAATGCGATGGCTTATACAATAAAACAGGCAGCTACAAAGACAAAACTTGCTCCGCATACTCTGCGTTACTACGAAGAAGAGAAACTTTTACCTAACGTAAAACGGGATACAAATGGTTATCGAATCTATACAGATGAAGATTTATCATGGATTGAAGTCATTTCCTGCTTACGTGATGCAAATGTTTCGATTGCTGACTTAAAAGAAATGATGAACTTGTCAAAAGGGGATAAGGAAGTATTATCGGAACGAATTGATATTTTAGAAGCACATCAGAAAAAGATTCAGGAGCAACAGCAAGAACTAAAGAAAACAGAGGAAATGGTAGCCATTAAAATTAACCATTTAAAACAGCTGAAGAATATGGATCTCACGAGTTTAAATAAACAAAAACTTTGTTAGTTATTTTCAATGCAATCATTATTCAATACTACAATTGCAGATGAAATGAAGAAGCTGTATGGCAAAAGCATCATTATGTGAAAAGAGCAATGGAAGCTGTTGGTTTAATGATGATTGAATCATCAGCCATGCTATTAGATGGAAAGATTAATGAGCCACAGAGCTTTGAAATGACGAATAGTTTTTCAAAAATATTGATCTGATATCTTATACATGATAAAGGGGATTCTTATTTAAAACCGTTACTTTAGTTTGGGTGAAAAGTGTTAATCCTTTTAGAGAAATTTTAAAAAATCACAGTAAAGGTTGTTAAATATAAAATTATTTGTAATAATACAAGTATTAACTTAAGGAGGGATTGTACTGAATGATTGATATATTCCGTGCTTTGAACTGGTAAATGAATAGTTCAATGGCTCTGTAGTGATCAGAGTCTCATGGGATAAATCTATCCATTCTTAATTAATATCTCTCTTCGGTATATGTAAACAGGGAAAGGTGGATTTTCTGCCTTTCTCTTTTTTTGTGCGTATTGTTAGACATAGATTATAACAACAAAGAATGTCAGCGTACAAAATATAAGAAAAACTCTGAAAGTGAATACGTGTTTTTCTAATATAGTTTATTTACGTATAAGAGATCCTTTTTTCTGATCACATACAGGGCTGAAGCTATGTCTTGATCTAGAAAAAAGGAGATGACGCAAATGAGAAATCGTAAGAAAAAAAAGTGGATTAATAGAAATATGAGCAAAGGGGGAAAAGACGGAAATATAAGTCGAGGCGAGCCCCCCAATTTTCTTGGTCAGCATTTATTACACAATAAAGGCATTATTAAAGACATTGTGAAACGTGCGGCCATCCAACAAGATGAAACTGTAATTGATATCGGCGCGGGTAAGGGTGCGATTACAGAAGTGTTAGCTGATAGATGCCGTTGTGTATTAGCGGTTGAAATAGACAAGAGATTTATTGCTGGATTGGAAAGAAGATTTGCGGATATGAAACAAGTAAAGCCAATTCATCAGGATATCTTGAAGTTTGTTTTACCGAGAAAGGAATTTGTGGTAGTATCCAATATTCCCTATGATATTACTACACCGATTATGAAGAAGCTGCTAAACCAGCCGCAGCAGAAATTGTCACGTGCCTTGATTGTAATGGCAAATGGTGCGGCCAAAGGCTTTACCTCTAAGCGTATAAAAGATGTCCATGTGCTTCAGTGGCGGATGTATTTTGATATCAGGATAGCAAGGTATATTGCTAAAACAAACTTCTCTCCGCCGCCAAAGGTGGATTCAGCATTAGTTATTATTACGAGAAAAAAGACACCATTACTTTCTTATCGATATGCCACAACCTTTAGGCGAGTAGTGAAGCCGTTGCTGAAACAGCCGGAAATGCCCATAGGTATAGTTCTTTCTACTATTTTTACCCATAAACAATTAAAAGTTCTAAGAAGGAATCTAGGTGTGAACAATGAGTTTCCAGTTGGTTATCTTACAGAAGAACAGTGGTCGATTGTTTTTGATACGATTGTTCACTATGCATCTGGATATATGGCAGGGAAGAAGAGATAAGCCGTTTTTTATTGTGAATAACGAAGATTTCCTGGCTTATAAGCGCAACAATTAAGAAGGGAAACTAAGATTCAAACCAAAACCACCAGTTCAACACAGGTGGTTTTGATTTATAGAAAGAGCAATACCTATTTGATTCGCAACCTTCCAGTCTCCTTTTACATCATTCTTGGAATCTCTTTTTTGCATGTATCGCTCCTAAAAGTTTTCACCCGATCATTTTAAAAGCACCATCCAACTATGCAGGGACATAATTATTAAATGATTCATCTCCTTTTTATGAAAAACTTCTTCTTCATCAATAATCTTTTTCTATGAAATGGTAGTTTATTAAGAAATACTCTTTACAAGTTTTAAAGTATTTTTAATTATGATGAAATTCAAGCTAAAAATGATAAAGGGCAGAATAACATGTAAAGAAGCTAGGAATCCATGAGCGGTGTAATATTGTACATTAGCAACAGCAAATAAAATGAGTGCGTACCAAGTAAGACTTTTGGGTATTTTTCCTATTAGCCCCACAATGAACAGAGCTAGATAAATATATTTAAATAAAGAAAAAGATTTGTGGATATTCCAATACGTATAATCCTGAAATAAAGCGATCCCTGCCAGATATACTTGAAGCAGAATACAAAGAAATGCTAAGCATGCTAATCCCAAGTACAGGTTCTGATAGATATTTTTCATAACAACAATCCTTCCTTTTAATCAAGTAAAGTTTGCTTTAATTTGTTGCCCCATAGTTCGGTTTGGTCTAAAAAAGACAAATGATGCCCTGGAAATACAATAAAAGGACATTTTAGATTTTTTGCTATGATTGGAGAAGTAACACCATAGTATTTCTTTTTTTTCATTGTTCTTTTTCCTGAGGCCAAATAGATATCAACATTATGGTCAATGATTTTTTTATAATCAGGTACGTATCGGCAAATTCCTAGTAATTCTACAAGAATCAACTGCTCGTTATTTTTATATTGAGTCATCCTTTCCTGGAAATCTTTAGGTATATGTTTAAATACACTAAAGGGTAGTGATGAGAAATTAAACCAGTTACTTGCTAGATTGCTGCCATACCGTAACCCTATATTGTAAGTTTTTGTCATAAAGCGAAGATGCTTTTTTTTATTTTGTAAAACATTTACGATAGGAGGTTCATGAATAATTACTTTTTTGATAATTTCCGGCATACGTACAGCTGTTTCTAAAGCAATAATTGCCCCAGCACTGTTACCTATAATGTAAGCGCATTCATAGCCGTTTGCATGTAGTACGGCTTTAATGTCGGCAACGTGCTCTTGAATGTTAAAATTATTTGCTTGCGGTCTTGTACTTCTTGAATAGCCACGTCGATCATAAGTGATTACTGTGAATGAATCCATTAAATAATTTGCCAATTTAGTAAAGAAGCCAGCATCACCTCCACCGCCAGAAACACATATTAATGGTTCACCATAGCCTCTTGTCTCGTAATACAGCTTTACTCCATTATTTTCAGCAAATCCTTGAGTTACTTCAGGTTCTGTCATATTTTCACTCCTAAATATAATCTTCCAAACCTAATTCCATTAATTTTCTAGTAATCTGCCTGTAAATTTTCTCTAAAATAGGTTTTAAGATTTCTTTCTCTTCTGGTGATAAATCAGCAAAATAATGTATATCTCTTTCTAATCTTTTTTCATGCATACTCATATGCTGTTTATGAATTTCATATCCATTGGCAGCAAGTCTGTAATAAATTTCTTTTTTATTAGACTTCATTTGATATTTCTCTATACAATTATTTTGTATTAGTTTTTTTGTTATTTTACTGATTGCTCCTCGTGTCAAATTCATTTTTTCGGCTAATTTCGATACATTCATTGGCTCTTTAGAAAGCTTAATTAATTCTATAACACGAACTTCTGAATACGTATTTTCTTGCATAAATGGATAATTCATCTCAATCGTTTTATTTATAATAGTATGACGTTCTATAACACGATCAAAAATAAAGCTTAAATCTTTATCAGAATGCAATGGTATCTCTCCTTTAAAATATATTGTTTCCTTAGTAAACAATAATACTATAAAATGTTTCCTGATTCAACAAAAATTTTTATAAAAAGGTCGTTTGTTTATATCGATGAATTAAAAGCAAGAGAATTATTTAAGGTTGAATGATCTCATAAGACAGCACCAATCCCTTTTACACAAACCATTGACGATTACATAGAATCAATTCATTCTAGGAATGGATTCTCACGTGAACGTATGACAAGTAATGCTGTTGAAGAATTTGATAATCGTATTCGAGAATTAATTACATCTTATGCAGATTGGGCACGTTTAATTTTGGTCACAATAGCTTCTATTATTTGGGGGCGGCCCACACCTTGATTATTTACAGGGAGCGACGAAAACACACGGGTTTTCTAGAAGTAAACTTAAAAAATGTTAGTCATTCATTAGCAGTACATTATAAATGGTCAAACTTCATTAATCTATATACATTGAATCCATGTATATGATGTGTGGTTTCCTACAATATCCATATAGAAGCTGAATTTTGTTGGTACCAATTTGGTACAAACGTTTATGAGCTTTTTATCTGCTATAGCGTGGAAATAGTAATGGTAGAGCTGGGAAACTTTGATATGTAAGGGCTTCTAGCTCTTTTTTATGTGCAGGATAGCATAAGGTTCTCTCCTTTCAGTGATACGGGGCTAAGTGTATGATATTTCGGATTGAAAAAAAGTTGATCGTACGTTAGATTGTAGATATAAACAAAGAGCCTATTAAAAGAGAGGGAATATAGAATTGAAAATAATCAAAGACTTTAGAGCTTTTAAAAGTGAAGTAGAAAATAGTGATGGTAACTCGCATCCAAGTAGTTTTCAAGATAAGACATTTCACATCATACTTCGTAGACTTGCAATGAAGCTGAATGAAGCTGACTTTTCATTAGGTGAATTTGATCATCTTTATATCAATTTTTCAACATGTCTGAATGAAGGTTTAATAAGACCTGCGAACAGGAAAATAGATCGTTACCATCCATGGTATAGATATTATGATATCGGTGTTAGTCAAAAACTGTATGATGATTTGGGAGAAAACGATTGCACGGCATTTGCAATTGACGGTGTAAAACAAATACTTTTAAACTTCTTTGCAACTGATGAATCATCGAAAAAGCTTGTAAATGAATCTGTGGAGAAGGTTATGACTGAAGGAGCTGAAATGCTCGTACGTTATAAGGAAAAACAAGCCGCTAAAACGAAAGCAACGGTATATCTTCGACTTTTGGATAATGGATATTATTCACCCCTGTTATGTGTATATGATTTGGAAAATAATGAGATTTTGAGAGAAGATTTGCCTGCTACTTTAGAGACATCTTTAATCGGAAACATTCAGCTGAGTAGTAGAAGGGTAACAGTCAAACCAAAGAAAAATGTATTAACACAGGATCTCAATCCTATTTCATTCGAATTTTAATATCCTGTATCAAAACTGATTTAAAAACAAGCTAGCTGTAAGTTAACTTGAATTTCGCATTTTGATTATCGGTTGATGTAGAGCTTGAGAGGGGAGCCCCAGAGAGTAATACATTCTGAAAAACAAGCAGCTAATGTCTTTGCATTTTTAACAAATTTATACGGTCTGTTACAGATATAATCCTTGGTATCATAATTTTTGGGTGAAGAGCTGATTTCATTACTCTTAAAATCCCATGGGATTTTCCGTAACCGATTTTGATGGTACAGAACTTTCTGGTATTGATTATTCCCTCGTTGACTACAATTTCATTCCCGAAAAAAGGATATTGGTCCTACATATAATGAACGTATTACTACGTCAAATTAATGATGAGAAGATCTGTGGATTGTTAAAGAATATACGGCGGAAATAATCAAGAGAGAATCAGTAAAAGATATTAGTAATTAAATAGATTATTGACAGAGCTGAATCATCTAGTCTATTATAAAAAATATTTAAACACCCTTAAAAATGTGGTTATGATCCCATATTAGATTCATAGTAGAAAAAAGAGGGTGTACTAACTCGTTTAGAAAGCCCTTTATAGGAGATTCATTACTGAAAAAGTCAGATATTTTTTAAGAGCGAGAAAACAAATAAAAGAAGAAAAAGCAAATGCGTTAACATGTGACATCTATCTTAACATAAGAAGGTCAGTTGTTGACATTACATCCAAGCGATCGACGTGTAGTCTAATCTTCTCAATCAATTAACGTTAAAATTCGATGAAATACTGCTAAACTTCCAAGAGTACTTCCTACAATAATAAAGGGGGAGACCACTGGACTAAGTTTAGTTTTAGAGGAAACCTTAAAATATATAGATACACATTCTAATTACTTCAAAATTCTTTTAGGTAATTCTTTCTATAAGAAAATGATTTTGCTTTATATTAGAGTTGCATAGACGAGGATAAGAAAAAAGGATTTCCTTTAAAACATCCTTTTTTGTCCTGGTTACTTCAAAAGAAACTGTTTCCTCAGCTTCTAGATCCTCTCCCCCCTTTTATATCGCCATCAGACAAAAATCATTAAGAAATGGAGAGGGATATATGAATACACAAAAGACAACAGTATCATCTTATGTTCTTCAAGAGTTCAAAAAAGTATATTTAGGCAGAAATCTAATTATTGTTTTTTTTATTCTTGCTTTAAGTGTTTGGGGAACGATTGATAGTTTCTTTGATGCAAATGGTGACAGGCTACTTGGTGCAGTTCCACTAATAACACCAGCACTTTTATCAGCATGGTATCTCGTGTCCATTTTAAGACAAAAAGAACGGCAGGATACACCTAATATTATTAGAAAATTTTTTAATGCTTCTGCTACGATTTCACTTCCTATTATTGTAGTAAATGTATTGGTACTTCTTATAGCTTGGATGATTCCTTCTTTACGTGTAGCAGTAGAAAATTATGAGGGGGATCATTATTGGTGGGATGGCTCTGTTAATATGCAAATTATGCTGACAGGACTTATTGGGTTACTTGGTCAGGCGCTAGGAGCATTATTTACTATGTTGCTCATCGTTTTACCAGTATTAGCAATCAAAAACCCCAAAGCAGTTACAGGCGGATCAGAAATAGAGAAGATAGAGGACAAAGAAAAGAGTAATAAGATTACTAAAACTATATATATAGGGTTAGGTATTTTTATTTTAGGTTTAATTTTAATTTTCATTACAGATGGTATGGATTTTAAACTAGCAGGTCTGAGGCTTAGCATGATTTTAGAATTTGGTTATGCTCCGATGCGATGGATCATTTGGCTACTTGGTAAGGCATTATTCATTATTGGTATTGCATTGGTAGCAATAGCTTGTATTTCTGTTGTTTCTGCAAAAAAGTCGGATTAATATCATGAATAAATATACTGAGAATCAGTGGGCAAAGTTATTCGTCAATGACCTTACCCACTAATTCTTAGTATGTTTTTATTTCATAATGTGACCACACAGGCAAAATAGTACTGCCTTGTTTTCTTCATCAACGCTATAAACTAGTTTATGCTGAATATTTAATCGTCTTGAATAGTTGGGGACACCAACCAATATTTCATATGGTGGCAAGGTTTGATAAGGATTTTCCTTCACAGTTTCGACAAGTTTATCAAATTTTTTATGAGGTTTCGCTCCTTTTAGCATAGGCACAGGGAGAACAAGGATATCATGTTTCCACTTTCACTGACAAAACAATTAGTCGACTTATACGTTATTTATATATAGGGAGGAGAATAGATGTTTTACGAAGCTATAAAGCTTATATTGACTTATGGGACTAAAGTGTTTTTTATTATAACTGTATGCTACCGATTTAAAGAAAACATAGACTTACATGACTTTATTTGTAAGAGAGAGAAAATGCTCAATATTGATCTATCACAAATGATTTAAAAAACACCATCCGAAAAAACGAATGGTGTAGGAGATCAATATTGTTTTCCTTCTTTTGGCGCGTTTAAATGCAATGCTATCTTTAGGATTTGGTAATTGTCCATCTCTAAGATTGTCCAAAGGTGCCCCATATGTTCAAGGCTATCGTTTATCGATAAATTCATGTTCTTAAATTGGATCCATCCACCAATGGTATCAATATCTTTACTTTCTTTGAAAGTTAATCCGAAACGGTCTTCTAATTCAGTAAGCAGAACACGCCCTTTTATATGGTAAATCTTCTCACTCTTTTGTTGGATATCGGGTACTTCATCTGCATCAAACTCATCACGAATTTCTCCGACAATTTCTTCTAATATATCTTCCATCGTGAGGATACCGGCTGTTCCACCATATTCATCAATGACCAGTGCAATATGAACACGTTCCTTTTGCATTTTTACAAGTGCATCTCGTAATGGTGTTATTTCATGAATATACGTCATTTTTTGCAGACTTTCTTTTAGTGGTTTTTTACGACCCGCAGCATGGTCAGTCAGCATCTCTTTCACGTTTACATAGCCAAGTATATGATCTTTATTTCCATCATCTGTTACAGGATAGCGAGTAAATTGATGCTGTTCCAAAATAGTTAATATTTCTTCTGCACTCATTGTTTGAGATAAAGCTACTATTTGAGTACGAGGGATCATAATATCTTTTGCAACCCGCTCATCAAATGTAAAAATATTTTCCATGTATGAGAATTCAGTTTGATTAATTTCACCGCTTTTCAAGCTATGTGCCATAATGATTTTTATTTCATCTTCTGTGTGCGCTTCTTCATGCTTGGCTGGTTTTACACCAAATATACGAAGTAAAATTCGTGCGGAACCATTTAAAGACCAAATAAGAGGATACATAATTTTTCCAAACCAATATAGTGGAATCGCCAATATCAATGTTAATTTTTCCGCAAATTGTATGGCTAATGTTTTAGGTGCTAGCTCTCCCACCACTACATGTAAATAAGTCATGATTGCTAATGCTAAGATGAGGGAGACAACAGTGGACATAGCGGTAGGCATACCTAATTCCTCAAAAATAGGGTGAAGAATCCTTTCAACAGTCGGTTCACCTAAAAAACCAAGGCCTAAAGCAGTAACTGTAATTCCTAATTGACATGCAGATAAATAATAATCTAAGTCGCCTACAAGTTTTTTTGCAGTAACTGCCTTTTTATTCCCCTCCGCAATCAATTGGTCTATCCTTGACATCCTTACTTTTACTACTGCAAATTCTGCTCCTACGAAAAAAGCAGTAAGTGCAATTAATAGTACTACAAGAAATAGATTAATAATAAGAGTTGTATCCAATATTACCCCTGAAAAAACTGGGGTTTCACCTCCGAATTTTTAAAATAATTTTGCAATCTGTTTTAAACAACCGATTGATACCCTTATGTTTTTCAAGTGCTGAACCATTCGAGATTTCGAAGGGAAAATTCACTTGTTACAACTGGATCTATTTGAAGTAACGACTTTACATGAATCATCCCCCCTACATAATCTTGTATAATTAATATATCATAAGAATATGATAAGCGTACAGTCCAACGTTATGGTGTATACTTGCTTGATTTGATATAATAATTAGATCATTTATTGTATAGTTTAAGTAAGATTTTAATGAATTATAAGGGAATGGAGTGAGTACCTTGGGAAGTTGTATCAAATAGGTGAATTGGCAAAATTAGCGAAAGTTTCAAAAAGAACAATCGATTACTATACCCGGATAGGTATACTGAAACCAAAAAGAACAGAGTCCAATTATAGAATGTATGGGGAAGAAGCGATTCAAGCGCTGGAATTAGTTGAGCATTATAAACAATTGAATATGCCGTTGGATAAGATAAAAAATTCTATTGGATTAATCAATTCATCAAGTGATATTGACGCGTGCAAGCTAGAAAAACACTTTGATCAACTTGCTGGCATTATGCAGCATCTTGAGACGGAATTAAATGAAATGAAACCCATTCTTGAAAATTTAAATGACAAACAAAGAGCTACTGTTACACGCAATATTTCTCCAACAGGATTAACTTTAGCCCAAACTTTACTCCTATTATTTTCGTAAAAAAAGCTTGCTAAGGAAATCAGTTGGGGGTGTTCAAAATTCTAGCAATGAATTTCCAGAAGCGGACGAATGATTGGCTACACCTTTTGAGTGATTTCTTTTAAGATTTGAAGCTGATTTTTGTGATGAGAGTAATTTTATTTGTATGTTAAAAGGGCAAGATCAAATCATGCCTACCGTGACTCTTAAATTGGTGCTAACTCTGAGTGTGTGGTAATAAAAATAATGATTCCTTTGTATCCAATCCGTCATATTTATTTGTCTTGATCTCACTATCTAAAAAATAAAGATTAAGCAATTCAAAAAAAGCAAGCTGTCCAGAATTTTCTTTTGGATGGCTTGTAGTTAATAGGCTGTTGGTGGAAGGGTGCAGAAGTTATGTATACGAGAGAAGAAGTATTTGCGACTGCTCCCTGCCATGTTGGCTTAGAAGCAAAAGTGAGAATTGGCTGTACAAAGGAAGAAATGATTAAATCAGTCGAACATATTTGTTGGATGATAAGGCGATTGATGTTAGCTATGCAAGTTACGTTGACTGTATAGGTCCTTTCGTAATCAAATTGGGAATGGCACCAATGCAATCAAAAGTTCCTACAAAGATAAAGACCAAATAATCACCGTGCTAGCCATACTGTACAAACCGCCCCTGTATAATATTTCTTCAACATGTCCCTTCTTATATAGAAGGAACGCCGAACTGTCTACAGAGGAATCCCACCTTTAAAAGTGTGATGTCAAGGTTTTAGGAGTGCTTTCTGCAGATTTGCACACGTATAGCTAGTAGAGTTTGTCTTATTGTCCAAAACATATTCATCACTGCTTGGAGGAAACTTCTAACAATTCCTGAACCGTGACCAATTTATAATCGTCTTCTTTCAGCTTATCAATGATTATTGGTAATGCACGAATTGTGCCCGATAAATCCCCGCCATCACCTGTGCCAGAATGTTGTAAAATGATGGATCCCGGGGTCACATTTAAAAGGATATTGTTTGTTACCTGTTCTGCATCCAATCCCTTCCAGTCTAAAGAGTCCACATTCCAATTCACAACTATTCTTTTATGTGAAGCAAGCCATTCCAGCTGTTTATCATTGATATTTCCGTATGGCGGTCTAACAATTGTTGGTTTAAAGCCGGTATATGATTCGATTAATTCATCGGTTCTACCTATCTGATTCCAAAAATCTGTATTACTGAGGGTTAAAAAATCAGGGTGGTTATATGAATGATTTCCTATTGCATGCCCTTCTTGCACAATCCGCTTTACCACGTCGGGATATTTTTCAATGCGATATCCTACAAGAAAAAAGGTGGCTTTAACGTCCTTTTGTTTTAAAATATCTAATATGATAGGTGTGAAAGTTTCATCTGGGGCATCGTCAAAAGTTAAGGCAACTTCCCGTTTCGACTCAGGTCCCTTCATTAAAAAGGTGCTTTTATATTTATTTTTCAGTTTCGATAAATCAGATGGAGGATCTATGTTAGAAACGACTTGTGCGTTGTCTAGCATAAAAGTAAGGTTTGCTGACATCTTCCCTTTTAGAGAAAGAGGACTGAAGCAAAGAAATAGACACGCCAACATCCACAGATGTTTCATTGACTAAAATACCCCCTTGTATTTTAAGGTTTACACAATCTTATGGTTTGTAGTAAAACGCAAAATATGTAGTGTAATATATGATTTGTGGTCAAATGTTTTTATGTAAAAAGGATTGAGGAAGTACTTGATTTTAACGAAAAAGGAAGATGCTGGATGAAGGAGACTTATCGTCGTGAATGCAATATAAATTAGATTCTACAAATTTAGAAGTTCTTGCTGAAGGGGAATTGAGACACCAATCTAACTTATTGCTTAGGAAAACCAGCCAGATATGTGGCAAGACAAACGTAATATGTTTACAGTCAGCATTGAGTAAGTTTCAAAATCAGCGTTTGAACCATTTATTTATGAGAAAATGAAATGTTTCATTTCGAAAGATAATGGTAAACCAAAGGATTGAACCACATACGATGGTTAGGGGTCTTATTTTACCTTCTGCAAAAGCCTGAATGGGAAGTATGCACACTAAAAGTACGATCCCGGTAGATATTGCTAAAACCTCAATATACAAACGTAATTTAAAAAGATTCATGGAATACATCCTCATCTCAATTTGTCTTTTTGTTTTATGGCAGTCAATTTCTAATAGCAAGTTTTTTCGAAAAGGGTGGTTTGTACTATAAACCTGACCTTTCAAAAAATTATCGCGATATATTTTTACGAAAACCAGAATCTCTATTATGATTGGTAGAAACAGCGAATTCCATGTTTGCACGGGGAGTGTTATTCAGGATTCATTTTATAAATATGATTTGTTATCTCTTTTTTCCAGAATTCATACTCTGTATCATTGACCAAATCAATGACATGATCCGTCAATTCCTTAAATTTAAGGTCATTTGGATTCAATCCACCAACTTTCTTGGATTCATTTGTTAAATTCACTGTCATGTAAAGAAAAGCACCATCTTCAGAATCTACGCTTAAATCTTCTTTAAACTTCCAAAATTTATTTTGCTCAATCAGCGTCTTTACCTGATTTACTTCCTTTTTGCTTAGTTCGGTTTCATATACTGGAGCATTGTCACCAATTCTTAATCTTTTTCCTGGCTCCGTATATAAAAAAAGTTTACCGTTTTCATAGATGGAGTAGTTATGTGAAAACATGTTCCTAAAATCATCCGGTCCAGCTGGCGAATAGGTCACAATAATAAAGGGTTCATTTATTGCATAATTCGTCTTCTGACTGCAACTTGCCATAATCCCTACTAGTATTATCATGGATAGAAATAAACCCATCCTTTTTAACATGAATCTCATCCCTCACTTAGTTCGGACCTTAGTATTAACTTATCTTCTTATAGAGCATTTGTAAAGGGTGGATATTACCCTTTGATCCTCGTTAATCAGTGGGAGAAGCGTTGTAAAAATACATATTTATAAATGTTCCTCATAAGCGGGATTATAGCAGAGTTACTTCCATTGGAGATTCATGAATAATAAAAATCAAGTCGTTAACCGAATTTTTAAGGAGTACGGCCTTACATGCGTAAGGCGTGAAATCATAGTTTCTGATCTTTTATATTTCAATATTTCAAGGCTCTTGAACCCATTTGGTTTGAGGGTCTTGAAATGTTGAAAGGATGCTTAGTCAAATGATGATGATTCAATAAAACTTTATCCTGAATTAACTGGCAGTAAGACCCCCTACTTTAAGAATTTGAGGTAAAAACGAGAAGGGGGGACAACTGCAAGTAAATACCTGATTGGTTCAAGCCTGCAGGACGCAGGTTACAAAGGGCGTAGCAAACTAGTTCTGCAGACGAAGCGACAGGACGTCGCGTTTTGAGTCTGCCAACGGGATATTGCGAATTTAGCTTTTGATCCTTAACATTCAGTGGGGATGGAAAAAAACCACTGAATGAAGTTTCACTTTATCGAGAAGTCACTGTTTTTTCATTATGAATTAAACACCATGGAAATAGGCTTTTACATCAGTAACAACCACCTAAAAGTATCATATTGTGTTGAAGAGAGTAGAAATATTCATATGCAAGAAGCCAGCAATCGGCTTACTTGTTGCCAGTTTATCAAAGCTATTAAATGTAAAGGGGAGGTACAAATGCAGTATTATCAAAATGATTTGCAAACATTAGGGATGGATAACTATCATGTTGGTGAATTAGTTCCTATGGATCATATGAATCAATATCCAGTACAGGCTGACAGTAGACTTTGTGGTCGTTGTGGCGGTTGCGGCGGATGCTATCGCTGTGGTGGTTTTCGTTGTGGCGGTGTTCGCTGTGGCGGTTGCTTTGGCTGCTTTGGTTGTTTTGGGTTTTTCATTTAGGTCAAATCATGAAATGCTAGTTTTATAAAAAGAAATCAACCCTGCATTAGCATAGTGTTGGTGCAGGGAATTTCCTTTTACCTCTATCTAGCTCAGCAACAAACTTTGCACCTCCTACTACATAAGTCAAGATCTGCTGCTTTATCGTAGACCACTAAATGAACAATTTCACTTTTATTCTTTATCATAGTGGACAGCCACGAGTACATAAAATGATGATGAGGGATTCGTCACAATTAGGAATAAGGAGGGAATAAATGTTAAAGCTTAATTCATCCACCCGTCTAAAGGTGAAGAGGGATACATTTTTTCTCCCAGAGTCAAAGGGGGGTGTATATTTCCGAAATAATTTAAATTCTTTCCGAATGGAAGGGGATACGATTTATCAATGGATTGAAAAATTGATACCGATGTTTGATGGCGAGAAAACATTAGAAGATTTAACACAGGGGCTAACGCCGCCGTATCGTGACAGAGTTTATGAAATTGGAGAAACGTTGTACAAGAATGGTTTTGTTCGGGATGTTAGCAAAGATATCCCTCATCAATTAGATCGTTCCGTCCTTGAAAAATATGCTTCACAAGTGGAATTTATAGAGAATTTTGTGGAATCCGGAGCGTATCGTTTTCAACAATACCGTCAATCTAAAGTTCTTGCTGCTGGCTCTGGTCCCTTTCTAGTTTCATTAGTTTCAGCATTAATTGAGTCAGGGTTACCTAAAGTAAATGTCATGATGATGGATCCAGTCCATACAAGCAAGCAACGGTTAGATGAATTGGTTCAACATGTTAGAACGTTCGAGCCTGATGCTGAGATAGTGGAGGTACCCTTTCAAAAAGGGACAGGTGAAGAATTTTGGAAAGAGGCAGTGCAACCCTATGATTGTATTTTATACGTTTCACAGTCCGGAGATGTAAATGAATTAAGGAAACTTAACTTCGTTTGTAAAGAGGAGGGAAAGTCGTTTATTCCTGCCATATGCTTCCAAAAAGTAGGACTCTCCGGTCCATTATGTCATCCGGAATCGGAGGGGTGTTGGGAGTCCGCGTGGCGCAGATTCCATCGATCTGCATTGCAAACAGAACACCAGTCTCAGCCATTTTCATCAACAACGGGAGCCGTTTTGGCAAATGTTGCTGTATTTGAAATGTTTAAGAATGTAACCGGAATTGCTGATTCCAATCAAAGCAGCCAAATTTATCGTCTTGATCTTGAAACCCTAGAAGGAGAATGGTTAGCATTTATCACGCATCCGTTAGCTACATCAAGAAGTTTTACTCCCCAATTTGTTGAAGATCTTGATGGAAGGATCGAACAGGAAACGGTCAGAGGTCAACAACCGATTGATCTTTTAGAATATTTCAGTCAATTAACTTCTGGAAAGACGGGGATTTTCCATGCGTGGGCGGAACAAAACTTGTCACAGCTTCCACTCGCACAATGTTATGTTCAGGCGGTTAATCCGCTAGCTGAGGGACCGGCAGAACTATTACCCAAAGTTGTTTGTACAGGTATAACACATGAGGAGGCAAAAAGGGAAGCGGGTCTGACTGGGATTGAAATGTATGTTACACAAATAGTCGATTCTTTGGAGTTCAAAGACAGGAATAATCAGGTTAGTCCGAACATGACTGAGGGATTTACCGGCATCGGTGCAGGAGAAACAATTGAAGAGGCTGTTTGCCGTGGGGTACAAGTTTATTTGAATGAAGAATTGGCAAAGAGAAAGAGTGATCAGCTGAATACGATTTATATGCCATTGGAATTCATTAAAGATAAGCAATGCAAATATTATTTTAATGCCCTAACTAGCTTAAACGATTCACCGACAATCGGTTTGCAGGAACATCTGTTAGGCTTTCCCGTGATAGGAGTAAGATCGAATGGACGCTGGTATTCTAGCGTAGGTTTAAATACTACATTAGGTATGAGAAATGCATTGAAACAAGCACTATTGGATACTCAAGACCAGGGGAACTCTAAAATAAGGAAAGAAATCGACCCAGTAGTTTTTATTCATAAAACGGAAACCAAACTTGAAATCCCTTCTTGTGATGAAGTGACACAATTGCAGCTATTGCAATCTGCTATTCAGACTTTAAAACAAAACGGCAAACGGTTATTCGTTTATGACTTTACATTTGAACCTTTTATGAAAGAGGAAATGGCCGGGGTGTTTGGTGTGCAGATACGAGAGGGTGAGTCTTAATGACTACTCATATTCTAATTATCGGGCAGGGGTTATTGGCTGACTTTGTCTACGATCAATTGTCAGAAAGCTTCAGCGTCAAGCACCAAAGCATTGTAGGAGATGTCCCTGAAGATACAAAACTAGCCCTCGTCTTGCATGATGCCTGGCATCCATCTGTTCATCGACGAGTAGAAAAAAGACTCGAATCCGTACGTATCCCATGGATTCGGGGGTTTGCTTCGTTTGGTGAGGGAATCATTGGTCCGCTTAAACGCCCTGATATACCAGGATGTTTTCACTGTGCGGACATGCGGCGCATAATAGCTGGAGCTGATAGTCAAGAGATGTGGAAGTTTCAGATGAGAATGGCGGCACAAGCAAGCCCATGGCAGGAGGCTTGGGCATCACGAACAGGATTCTCGCATATGGCAAGTTTAATATGCAATGAAGTTCAGAAGTTTCTTCAGGGAATACCAAGTAACTTGGAAGAGAGGATTTTCATTACGAATCTGAAAACATTAACGAACTCCACTCACCTTATCCTCCCTGATCCATTGTGTCAAATATGTAGTCAAATACCTGATGATACAGCTGAACGAGCTCAAATCAAGTTGACATCTTGTCTAAAAATAAGCGAGGATGATTATCGCTGCCGTCCGATCGATGAATTAAAAGCAGTGTTAGCCGAAGATTATCTCGATGAACGTACTGGTATTATGAATGGGAAAGTACATGACTTCACATTGCCTTTTGCGGATGTAGTAGTTAACATGCCGTTGTTTGGGGCGGATGAAGGAGTGGCAGGAAGGTCTAATTCCTATGAGATGAGTGAACAAACTGCCATTTTGGAAGGTTTGGAGAGATATTGCGGAATCAGGCCCCGCGGAAAGCGGACGGTGGTTCGTAATAGTTATCGTCAATTAGAGAAGCACGCACTAAATCCTATACGTGTAGGTTTACATGAAAAGGAACAATATGAAAAAACTCATTTTCCGTTTAAGCCATTTCATCCTGATCGGATAATGAATTGGGTCTGGGGCTACTCGTTTTTATCTGAACGACCTATTTTAGTTCCTGAGCTACTTGCTTATTATAGCTTGGGTCATGGAGAGGGATTTGTTTATGAAACTTCAAATGGATGTGCCCTGGGAGGAAGTATAGAAGAAGCTATTTTTCATGGGATTATGGAGGTTGTTGAAAGGGACTCATTCTTATTGACCTGGTATGCTCAGCTTCCTCTTCCGCGTCTTAATCTTCGATCCGCTCATGACAAAGAACTACAGCAGATGGTAGACCGGTTATATGAAGTGACAGGATATGACCTTTATTTTTATAATTCAACGATGGAACATGGGATTCCGAGCGTTTTTGGGGTGGCAAAAAACAGAGGATCAAATGGTTTAAACCTTATTTGCGCAGCCGCAGCTAACCCTGATCCTATTAGTGCTGTGAAAAGCACGATCTATGAGCTTGCAGGAACGATGGCTAGGCAAGACGAAAAACTAGAGGAAAACCGCGAAAAGTATGAAGGCATGCTACGAGATCCATTTACCGTTCGTACAATGGAAGACCATGGTCTCCTTTACGGTCTGCCAGAAGCAGAGGAACGATTGAATTTCTTATTAAATGACAATCGCTCATTACGTACGTTTGCTGAGGAATTTAAGCAGCCACAAGCAAATATTGATTTGAAGGATGATCTACAAAATATTCTCCAGAAATTCCAGCAGCTAAACCTTGAAGTCATTGTAGTTGATCAGACAACACCTGTCACCAGCCGGAACGAGTTATTCTGTGTAAAAGTATTGATTCCCGGAATGTTACCAATGACATTCGGCCATCATCTTACTAGGGTGAAAGGGCTAAAGAGGGTACTCACGGTACCGATGGAACTTGGATTTACGAAGGCACCGTTAACATATGATCAGCTAAACGCAAATCCCCATCCGTTCCCATAATGGTAGAATAGGAGGCTTAGGATGGATCTAGAAACATTTCTATACGATCTACATTTTAACACGGAAAAGGTTACTCCGTCGGATTGGCAAGTGGATTGGGAAGATGCACCGCTCCCCTATAAACTGTATCGCGACTTACCAGTAGTTCCGCTTATCGGGGATGTCCCTTTAATACTTGATAAAAGAGAAGCACATCGAAAGCCGAGCTTAGTGGAGCTTGGCCATTTCTTATGGTATGTTTACGGAATTACTCAATATTCTCAATCCGCATTAAACGATGGATTGAATGAAAAAGATGTAAGCTTTATGCAATCGATGCGTCGGTTTGTTCCTTCGGGAGGGGCACTTTATCCTAATGAAATATATGCATATTTAAATTTTGAAGAAACTCCACAAGGTGTTTACCATTATGATGTGGCACATCACCGCCTTGTATTGGTGCGAGAAGGAGATTACGATTTCTACTTAGCCAGAAGTCTAAAAAATGGCGATAATACTTCTGATTATTTTTGTACCATTTTTATTTCGACGGTCTTTTGGAAGAACTTCTATAAATATAATAATTTTTCTTATAGACTCCAAGGATTAGATGCAGGTGTCCTGATTGGGCAATCGTTAGAAGTGGCCAATCGGATGGGATTTTCTTCAAGAGTGTGCTATCAATTTCTTGACCGGGCGATCAATCATTTACTTGGTTTGTCTGAACGGGATGAAAGTGTCTATGCGGCTATTTCATTATCTACCGATGAATCTCCCCATTATGCAGACAAAGAAATAAACAAAAGTGAAATTGCTTCAGCTATTAAATTATGTGAGGAATTGCCATTATTAAAGCATATTTCCTATAATCGTTCAAAAAGAGTCATTCCTTACCCGCTGTTGAACAAAATGAATGAAGCATCGATGTTTGAAACAACAAAGTCATTTGTGAGGCTAAAAAATAATCATAGTGCGGAACGTTCGTTAGGTACGGAAATGATCTTGCTTCCTTTTATGGAAGGTTTTTCGTACGATCTCGCATCCGTTTGTAGGGAGAGGCATTCACCTGATATCGACTTTATAATCGGGAAGCTGAGTCAAACGCAACTATCTACTTTGTTAAAAGAGACGTTTTCCTTTTCGTATCAGAATGATCTTGACGAGTCGTCTGGGACTATTGAGAGTCGTATGTCTTTATATGGCAGCTTTTATAACGCAGAAGGGGTTCCGAATGGTGTCTACTCGTATGACAGTAACACTCACACCCTTCGAGCTATAGACAAAGGAGACTATCGGGAGTTATTACAGGATGGATTAACCATGCCCAATGTGAATCTGTATCAAGCTCCACTTTGTTTACATGTTGTTGGAGAAAAAGATTATTTCAAAGAGGAGTTGGGATATAGGGGATATCGTATTCAACAGATGGAGGCGGGTATTCTTGTGCAACGACTGCTTTTGCTTTCGTGTGCTTTAGGGATGGGAGGACACCCACTGCTCGGATTTGATGCGAACAACAGTGATCAACTTTATAGGATTGACTTAAAAGGTAAAACCTGTTTAATCCAAATTCCGGTAGGTCCATATCGTCCGCGTGCTTGGTTAAAAGGGAGTTTGCAAAGCTAAGAGTGACGAGGGGAGTATGGAACTTTTGTTTTTTTGAACCATGCGTCCTCCTTTCTAATCTGTTTTCTTGTATAAACTGAGAAGATCATGTTGAATTTCCAGAAAGAACAGCTTTCGTTTACGTTAGCATTACATTATAAAGTAACGTTATGATCATATAGAAGCTAAATTATTTGGTAGAGACGCTTTTGAGAAAATTGCTACACCGGGGTTTAGACGGAACGTTTCGACTCCAGCACCGGTACTAGAAAATCGTGGTATACCAACGTTAAAGAGCGTATGTGTATAAAAACACTACGCTCTTTTTCTGATCAATGCGCGCTATTTAGTCGTAGCACAGGTCGGAGGTGATTTACGTGAGGAAACGTCGGAAAAACAGATTATTTGAGTTCCTATAGTATCAAGTACTATTGATTAGAACCTCTGACGTTTTGTAATATGCTTGAGGTAAAAGACAAGTCGGCCCATTCAGCTGATATCCCGGATTCCGCCACCCCCTGTGAGTTGGCGATCATTCTATCACTATTACGTAAATCCATCGAGATATACTTTCTACTAGGTATCGTGTCATTCTAAACTTCACTAAGCTTTGATAAAATCTTCCGAAACGATCTCTCCGGCGTATGTGTAGTAGACTTGAATCTGATCACATACGCGTACTTCCTCCTTTACCTTAACATGGCCTTATTTCATCTAAATAGAGATACGTTAGTAAATATACAGAAACATATTAAAAAAAATTTAAGAAAACAATAATGAAGCAAGTTGATCATTCAGTAAAGGCAGCGAGATTTTCCAATGTGGAGTTTAAACCAACATCATGGTCTTCCTTCCTCACACCTTCCGGAACATTCTCACAAACAACCGTAACCTTTGTACCATTCGAAACAGGCTCCAGTACCCAGCTTTGGATCATCTCACCTGAAAAGGCCGGATCATCCGAAACAAATATGATCGATTGCACAATTCGTTTATCCGGGACCAGTTCTAAAAACTTGCCTTGTATGGCATCTGTGTTTTCTGATGTTTTACCATGTATAGAGGTAGCCCCTTCATAGGTAAGAATAATCCTAAAAAATCCTCCCTCCACAGGATCAAATTTGTCGATATAGCCTGTCATTCCCTGTGGAGGAAGCCACGAAATCATTGAATCTGGATTCAGGAAGGCCCGATAAATAGTTTGCATAGATGAATTAATTACTTTTGAAGCAGAATCTGTTCTTCTATTACTCACAATAACCACTCCTTCTAAATTTTTGGTCATTTTTGAATGTAGCATATAGTGAATTTCCAGATTTCTTTTCGATTGCTAATATCTTTGATTTCAGTAAAATATTGAATAAAAGTTTATATTCTATTTAATATTTAAAGGAAGAAAATACGAATGATCCGCTAGCAGAGACCATCCCAGCTGATTATCTTATTTATGGTGATCTTGTCTTTTTATAGTAAAAAAGCGATTTTTACATTAAAATAATAAAAAAGATATAAAAGGAGGTAATATTAAATGAGCAAAATCAAGGATTTCAAAGAAAACTTTCGACGCCATGCGATTCTCCGAGCTGTTATATTTATATTCATTGGAGCAGCTATTTTTATTAATCCAAATGACTTTCTTCATTTTATCGGTTATTTGATTGCTGGATATCTAACCTTATTAGGTGTTATCAAAATATACCAAAGCTACAAATTTAAACAGCAGACCGGTACTTATGATATAGGTTTAGCAAATGGTATTATCTTGATTGTATTGGCTGCCATCTTCCTTTATTTTGCGCCAACTCTATTCTCAATTTTGCCATTTTTACTAGGTTTAGCAGTTATTATCAATGGATTAATGCAACTGATTGTAGCGTTGAATATAAAGAGTACTGGCTGGACTATTTTTTGTATCCTGCTCATGGTAGGAGGAGCTGTCCTTGTTTTTAACCCTTTCCAAAGTACATTAATATTATTTCAAGCTTTTGGAATTATCTTGACATGTATAGGTATCTCTGAAATTGTTGGACATTTTCAAAATAGAGAAAAAGTGAAAACAATAGATAGACAGAAATCCTGACAAATAGATTCTAAAAAACACAATATTTTTTACAGAATATATTTATTTAGATTTTGACATTTTCAGTGCTTGTATTTATATTGATTTTTGCAGCTACTGTACTATTTTTTCATTCCTCATTTTCTATAGCCTGTAGTAATGAATATATAACTTCTTGGTTATGATACTATTCCTACAGGAGTGTCGACGTTTTTGGCGATTTTCTTAGCGTTTGAAAAAGAAGGGAGGGATAATTTCATTACTCCCTTCTTTTTCTGTTGCTGAAGACTTATTGGACAGCTCCTTAGCCATTGATCAAAAAATAGATAGAAGGGGATTTCTCAAATAAAATGATATTCAGCTATAAGTAGAAAAGTCAATTAATACTTTTTGGGTGTGATTTTGTGAGGAGGCTGTATATGGTACAAAGTAGTTTGGAAGGGAGAAATGATTCGATCAATGTTTACATGGATAATAATTTTGACCAGGTCACTAATACAGACAAAAGTATAAGCGGTATACACAACCTTGGTGACAAGGAAGAATTAAATTCAGATTGAACTAGATGTCAGAAAAAAGCTTTTGGAGTCTATAGTTGAAAGGGGAGTAATAAACGGAGTAGACTATTATGATTTTGATTTTTTAATGGCAGGATAGTATTAAAAAGCCTCATTTCTTAGTATGTAAAGGTAGAAATAAGGCATTATTACTTTGGTAAGGTCTTTTCCGAGATTATTGTCTTTGTCATGATTTTTATTAAGGTTTTGTCATAACATCTCGTTTTAGATAAGCAAGAATACCAAAATAGATACTAACAATAGCAAGTAGTAAATTAACACTCAATGCTCCAATAGACAGATTCTCCACTTGAATCGTATAATGTGAAAATGCAAAAGGGGAAAACTGCATAATTTCCCAGCCAACAAGGCCACTTTCCCAAGCCACTTCCAGCAAACCAAACAGTCCCCATAGCCCCCAACTAAGAGCAGTTATTTTTGGAAAGAAACCATATAGCAGACTGAATACCCCGATAAGTGTCCATACTGCTGGAATTTTAGAAATCCCCATTATCAAAATTTGCCAAAATTCACTTCCCCAACTGCCTGCAACAGCGCTATATATAATGGCCCCAATGACTCCCAATAGAATAAGCAGAAGTGCTGAGCCAACTAATGCGATAAGAATGAAGCTAAACATATAGGATTTTCTATTTACTTTTTTATCTAAGATAATTTCGTTGCGTCCATCTGTTTCTTCTTTCTTCAATCCATTCAATGCAAGCAAAGCATATACCCCAATAAAAAGTGCCATAATGTAAATACCGATGCTGACAAACAATAAACCTATTGGCATATCCTCCATCCAATTATTTCCTCCAATTTCTGCAAATAGGGAACTGATTTGCCCCGAGATGCTAGGAGAAATAGCTGCAAATGCTCCAATATAGAGAGTGACAGCAACTAGCCATCCTGTAAACATTCCCCTATGAAGCTTCCAAGCTAATGCAAGAGGGTTTTTAAAAGAAGGAGTAGCCCTAGCAGGACCAGCCACTCTCCCTAAAATAGCACCGCCAATGTCTCTTTTAGTAGAAAGGGAATAAGCCAGAATAATAGGGAGGAGAGAAATCACAAACAAGGGAAGTAAACCAAGAGCATTTTTATTAGCAAACGGAGAAGTAATCCTAGTCCAGGAAATGGGGGAAAACCATTTAAGAAACAGATCACTTCCACCAAAGTTATTCAATATATTGATTATTAGACTTAACCCCAAAATAGTGATTCCTATATTTCGTGCAGCAGAACTACTATCCCTTAATTGACAAGCTAACAATCCGATGCCTGTGTAAAACATACCTGCAACAAATAAAGTAGCACCGAAAATACTAATTTCTTTAAAAGAGGCCCCAAGTTCCATCATGGCAATACTCATTAAAACACTGGATAAAAAAGTTGCTAAAATTACCATGCAAGATGTCGCAGTTAAGTTAGCATATTTGCCAAGTGTCAAAGAATTAATAAGTTCAGTCCGTCCGTTTTCTTCGTCTGTTCTCGTATGTCGAATAATAGTAAGAATTACGCTAACGCCAATCAATAAAGTAATCGGATTTATAGCTCTCCACAATGTTGCTCCAACAATATCCATAGACATAATTGGCCCATGTACCGCAGAGACTAAACGATCTTGATTTAATTCAGTGATTACAGAGGTTATTTCCAGATTACTAGTCAGTGAGAGAAAGGAAAAAGCATGTCCAACCAATATAAATAGTGGCAGTAATATCCAAATAGGAAGAAGAAAACGATCCCTTCTAAGATATACGGAAATCAATGTTTTTGTTCCAGCAAAGTATTTATTAGTCAACTAAAATTCCTCCTTAACATCATAATGCCGCATAAATAAATCTTCTAAGCTGGGCGGTTCAGCTGTGAAAGACTGAATATTGATAGAAGCCAATACCTTCATAACGTTATTTATTGCAGAAGAATCCACTGAAAAACGATATTGATGATTGTTATAAGAAATATCGTATACACCTTCTATTTGGTCTAAATTCGGAATGGTATCTTGTGTAGCTATACTTATGGTTGTTCTGGTCAGATGTCTCAATTCTTCTAATGTACCGGTTTCAACTATTGATCCCTGTCTGATGATACTTACCCGGTCACAGAGTGCTTCCACTTCAGAAAGAATATGGCTGGAGAGAAGAATTGTTTT
Organism: Bacillus sp. J14TS2; assembly: GCF_018333015.1. Taxonomy (NCBI): domain Bacteria; kingdom Bacillati; phylum Bacillota; class Bacilli; order Caryophanales; family Bacillaceae; genus Bacillus; species Bacillus sp. J14TS2. Next base: position 36,142 of record NZ_BORE01000016.1, read on the forward strand.
TCCTTCTGATTTTATTTCAGCTACACATTCTTGAAAAGTAGCTTCCATCAACGGATCTAATCCTGAGGTGGGTTCATCGAATAAATAAAGGTCTACATCGCATGAAAGAGCAGCAATCAAAGCAACCTTCTGACGATTCCCTTTAGAATAAGTTGATGCTTTTTTTGGCAAATCAAGCTGAAACTTCTTAACCAACTCGTTTCTCTTTTTTAAGTTTTGCTTTCCATGTAAACGTCCAAGAAAATCAATTATTTCTCCACCCGTTAGGTCTGGCCACAAGCTCACATCCCCTGGGACATATACAAGGTTTGAATGCAGACTAACGGCATTATCCCACGGGTTACCTCCTAATAAAGAAATCGTGCCGGAACTCTTTCGCAATAAACCTAACAGTATTCGAATAGTAGTAGATTTTCCAGCTCCATTCGGACCAATGAATCCATGAACTTCTCCTTTTTTGACGATGAGATTCACATTTTTTAACGCCATAAACGAACCAAATGATTTTGTTAAGTTTTGAGTTTCTATAATATTCATCTTAAACTCCTTTTTTGTATATTTTGTAGTAAAATAATATATATTATACAAAACAGATTAGATTAGTCTTCCCATCCTGTCAATTGTTTTGTATAATTTTTATTGAATCACTCTAAATTATTAATTGCGATGATAAGTATGGAGGGAAATGCGATGAATGGATATGAACAAAGAACAATAAATAAGCAAGCAAAAATCAAAAAAGCGGCATGCAAACTTTTTGATGAATACGGAATTGAGAAAACCAGTGTTAGTGAAATAGCTAAAGAAGCACAAGTTTCTCCAGCCAGTATATATAATTACTTTAAAACCAAAGATGGTTTAGTTATGGAATCAGCAAGAGATTTAATTGAGGATGCTTTAAGAGAAAAAGAATTATTGTGGAATAGTGATTTACCCTTTAAGGAGTTACTTGAAAAAGCAATTAAAAATCATAATGTATTCTTAAATCCTTCTAATTTAAATTTATTAGAGAAATTCATTAAGGAAAGCGAAGATGTGAATATACTCGTAAAAAAAGTCTTTCATGAACGTTATCCTGCTTTATTAGAAATTTTTATTGAAAAAGGGAGAAGAGATGGATATATCCAACGAGAAATATCTACGGAAACAATGATGATTTATCTTAAAATCTGTCAAAGCGTTATCAATAATTCAGATGTGGTGAAAGCAAATAATCAAGTAGTGCTTAGCGAACTTTACGATTTGTTGATATATGGATTGTCTGGAAAGCCTTTGAAGACAAGTGATGATTAAATGAGGTTTCCTCAAGAAAAATGGGAAGGTGATAAGTATGAAAAACGCGGAACAATATAAACCAATTAAATTCCTGGAAGGGAAGAGAATTTATTTAAGACCAATAGAGAATGAGGATTTAGATTTATTCTATACTACCCTTTGGGATAAAGAAGGAAGAAAACTGACAGGAACTCAGACCGTATTTAGTCGTTCAAACGTTCAAAAGTGGTTTGAGAGCATATCATCAGATAATAGCAGAATCGATCTCATCATTTGTTTGCAAGACAATAATCAGACTATCGGAGAAATGGCTATGTTGAATATCGACAATCAAAATCGAAATGCTGTCGTTCGCATTTCTATATTCGATCGTGAATTCTTGGGAGATGGATATGGTACCGAAGCGATGTCCTTGCTCTTAAGTTTTGGATTTGACATATTGAACTTGCATCGAGTTGGATTGGATGTTTATTCATTTAATCAAAGAGCAATTAAATCCTACAAAAAGCTTGGGTTTAAACAGGAAGGAATAATCAGAGATGAACTATTTTATGATGGTGAATATCATGATTCCATTATAATGGGTATTTTGAAGAGCGAGTTTAATAAGGTTTAAATTATTTTAAATTGATATGGAATAGGAAGATTATTGTTTGACCTGGAAAATCAGATAATATAATATCCGTTCCGTATACGCAGAGGAAATTCCAATCAGAGTAGAATACAGCCTGACAGATACGGAAAATCATTGAGAAGTAACTGTAGGTATTAGCTATGAGCTATGAGCGGGAAAACTTACGAAGTCGGACTAAAGAATGGAATGAAACCAGGTGGACAATGGCAAACTTCCGTCCTAGGAGTATTAATGCTTTGGCTACACAAGCAAGTTAAATTGTTAAAGAAACTTATTGAACTTTGTATTGAACGAGAGGTGTTTTTAAGTGCTGACTAAGAGAATGATTACTCTTGATAACGGTGAGTCCATTGCTTACCAAGAAAGGGGAACTGGAAGTAAGGTGGTGATTATGCTACATGGTAACATGTGTTCTAGTGAGCATTGTTCATCATTACTAGAAAAAATAGATCCTGAACTATATACATTTTATGCATTAGACTTGAGAGGGTTTGGAGATAGCACTTATTTTTCACCAATTAATTCAGTTGAAGACTTTTCAAATGACGTTTATAAATTTATAAATCATATGGATTTAGATAAGGTTAGTTTAATTGGATGGTCTGCTGGAGGTCCTATATGTCTTCAATTCTGTATTGATTATCCTAAATTTGTAAAGGAAATTATTCTTTTAAGTTCAGTCGGTTTAAAAGGAGCACCATTGCAAAGAAAAGACAATGAAGGCAAGGTTAGTGGAGGTTATTATAAAACCAAGGAAGAAATGGTGCGTGGCCCTGAAGTAGCAGTCCCTTTAAAAGCAATACAAAATAAGGATTTTAATACATTAAGTGACATGTGGAATAGAGGGATATACACGAACAAGAAGCCTTCTGAAAGTAAGAATGAAAAATTGATAAGAGAGACCTTAAAACAGCAAAACTTAGGTGATGTTTATTGGGCGTTAGCTAACTTTAACTTGTCTAATGAATATAATGGTTATCGAGAAGGAAATGGGTTAATTGAACAAGTTAAAGTTCCAGTATTATGCTTCTGGGGAGAACAAGATCGTATTATTAATTTCAATGATGTTAACGAAACAGTTAAATCTCTTCCTAATGCATCGCTCAGGGTACTAAAAGAGTGTGGGCACTTCCCAATCATTGACAATTTAGATGCAATAATTAGAGGTATTGGAGAGACTTTTACATGAAAAATTAAATTAATAGTCTATAAGAGATAAGATATCTTTAAATAGGGGATTAAACAAAGTGTGTAAGTTCCCATCTACTCAAGGTGCTTTAACACTCTATCTTTTAACTCATCACGAGGAAGAAGTTGGGGCATAACCATTGCCCATTTTTGAATGCTTTGATTCAGAGTTTCACTGCATATACTTTAAATTCTTTATCCTATCTTTTAGCCACTCATAGAGATTATTGTATTTAGTATACAAAAATACCCATTGGGTATGTCCAATTATTAAATTAACTTGATTGAACTCATTACGAAATGGTAATTTTAGTTGCAGGTGTATTGCGAGTAAGGTTATCACTAACTGTAATAGAAGTTCTAATTTTATTCAGTCGTGAGCTATTTATGAATACGTATATTAGTTGTCCATGCTCAACTTAAGTTAAATTTAAAATTATTAGAATCCGCTAACAAGTTGAAGCAATCTTAATGTGGAATGTCTTATCCTGCCAAAGCAAAGAACCTGGATTAGAATTAGAAGAAAGGGGTAATGATATACGTCAGGACTATTAAATATCACTGGCTAAACAACCCTGCAAGACTATGATGATATCAAGGAGGATTACATCATGTATAAAAATATTCTAAGAACGCCGGGGCCAACTCCCGTACCTGAACAAGTGAAAGAAGCAATGAATCACGATATGATCAGTCATAGAAGTGAAGAGTTCGTCCAATTATTTCATCAGGCTGCCAAGCAAATAAAACCATTTTTTGGAACGGAGCAAGATGTGTACATCATTACAGGGAGTGGAACATCTGTATTAGAAGCTGCAGTTGTTAATACTATTTCTTCTGGAGATGAGGTTGCCGTTGTTTCAATAGGTACTTTTGGCGACAGATTTGTTTCGATATGTAAAAAATATGGTGCGGTAGTTCACAAATTAGAGATTGAGTGGGGGAAAGCTTGTACCGGGGATGAATTAGCCCAATTCTTAAAACAGTATAAGAACATTAAAGCGGTATTTGCAACGTATAATGAAACTTCTACTGGTGTGTTAAATCCGATTGAGGACTTAGCAAATGCTGTTCATATGAATAGTGATGCGTTATTTATCGTTGATGGTGTCAGCTGTATTGGCGGGGTTCCTGCACAAATGGATGAGTGGGGGATAGATATTCTTGTCACCGGTTCTCAAAAAGCAATGATGCTTCCCCCTGGATTGGCTTTTATTTGTGTAAGTGAAAAAGCTTGGAGTGTCATAGACAACAATCATGCTCTGGCTTATTACTTGGATTTAAAACAATACCGTGAATGGTACAAAAAAGGGATGACTCCTAACACGCCAGCTGTCTCACTCATATATGGACTTTCAGCAGCATGCGAGATGATTGAAAAGGAAGGGCTTGATCAAACTGTACATAGGCATCAATTACTAAAAAGTATGGTTCGTGAAGCAATGTCAGCTTTAAAGTTTCCGATTTTAACAAATGAACAAGACGGCTCTCCTACTGTGACAGCAGTATGTGCACCGCCGGAAATTAATGTAGATGAACTTTGTACACATCTCAAAAAGAAATATCATTTAGATTTAGCTGGGGGTTTAGGGAAATTAGAAGGGAAAATATTCCGCTTTGGACATATGGGCTATTGTTTTCCAGGAGATATACTAGAGGCTGTGTCCTTGATTGAATGTGCTTTAGGCGATCTTAACTATTCCTATGATTTAGGGGCAGGCGTAAAAGCAGCTCAGAAAGTCTATTCATCATATGTGAAATAAGTAACGTATAAAATAGCTGCTGATCTTTCATCCCCATCCTAATTAGAACGTATGTTCTAAAATATCATAGAAGGAAAATAAATACCGCTATTTTGACAACTTTTTTAGTAATACCCTCTCTCAGTGCTTATCCTGTTAGAAATTTCTTTCGGTTTTCTATGTTAAACCGCCAATTCACTTCCCCCCTAAAATTCTATAGAATTTTAGGGGGGAGGAGTCTTCTTAGCTTTTATAATAGAAGAAATTGAAAATAAAAAGGAAATTTTAGCAATCGAGAAGAAGTTTTTATTATTTGTTTATAGTAAACTAATCAAAAGGAGGCTTTTGAATGAGTACAATGATTTTTGTTAACTTTCCAGTAAAGAATGTTGCTGCTGCCACTAATTTTTATGAAAAACTAGGATTTACGAAGAACGATGATTTTTCTAGTGTTGATGCAAGTAGTATGGTTTGGGACGAAAATTTTTATATTATGCTGTTAGAACATTCTTTTTATCAACAGTTTCTCAAAGGTAAAAAGATTGCCGATACACATAAAGAAAATGCTGCCTTAATCTGTTTTAGTATGGAAAGCGCAGATGCAGTGAAAGAATTTGGGCGAATAGCGAAAGAAAATGGCGGAGATGCTTACCATATTGACACGGGAGTGCCGGAAGAACAAATGTATGGGTTGGAAGTATCTGATATTGATGGAAATATGTTGGAACCGATGTGGATGAAACGATAGATATCGTATGAATTAGACAGACTGATTCCGTGGAATATTGGAATCAGTCTGTCTTCTTGTTTTTATAACGGTGTGTAATCTATCAAGTAGAAGCAAAAGGAGAACCGTGATGAAGCCGGTTGAAATACCTATTCCAGAACTAAAAGAAGAAAAAGTGCTTATACGAGCAGAAGGCTGTGGTGTCTGTCATGGAGACGTTATGACTAGTGAAGGAGAAACAACTTCCTATCTTTGTATACCGGGGCATGAAGTAGTTGGTAATATATAAGGGAGATGCTTCAAGAGTCTATTTTTTTTTTGTAAATATTGCTTATTATATATTAAAAGTGAAGTTTATGAGCATGAATGATAAAATGTAACAAACTATATTTCATTGAAACTAAATTAGGAGATAACAGATGACGGAATTAAAAAAATATAACGAAATAGTCATGGCAAAAAAAGCTAAAATAATAGAACTGAGTGCTTACTTAGAAAATGGATTGTATGCTTTTGATAAAGATCTCAGAACTGTTTTTAATACAGAAAAAGCTACTCATCCGATGATTAATAACCTTAAAGATACAAAAAAAGAGGTTCAACTTTCACAAAAAATTGAAGAACCTGGATTGAAGTATTTTCATGGAAGTATCTTATGGTTTTGTATTAATGGTGATATCAGAATTTTTTCAGATGATGAGGTACTTGTCATTTGTGCCAATAAAGAAAGTTATCAAAGGAAAATAGCAAACCATACTTATTTTTCATCTTTCTTTCGTATTCCAGCATTAATCAATCAAGACGCTAAGCACAATATGTTGACGGAGGCATTCATTAATTTTGAAGATAAAACAGATAACAATGAAGCATTTATTTTAAGAGCAATATATGATGATTATCGTAGTTATTTCAATCAGCTGACTCTTCACTCAAAGGTTGATTATCAAACTTTGAATAGCTTATTAGACACAAGTTCAAATGTAATTTATATCCATCAGTTTGAAAAAATAATAGAAAAAATTGCTCCTGAATTGTTGTCTATGAACTTACCGTTTATCAACTTACACGGCGATATGTGGTCTGATAACATTCTTTTAAGCTCTGGATCAGAAGGGAAAACTTTATGGTATATCGACTGGGAGACTGCAGGTGAATATGTTTTCTTCTACGACTTTTTCAAATTTATTTGGAACGAATTAGATGTGCATCACAATTATTCCTATTATAAGCGGTATCTAGGAGGAGAATTTGACGAAGAGTTAACTTGTCTTTTCGCTATTTTTGATTTAAAGTTTCAGCCAAAGTACAGACAGTCTTATTTTTTTCTCTTTTTTCTAAACTTTATTCTCAAAGATACAGATAATATTGCATTTGAATACAAACATGAGGAAATAATTGCCTTTGAACATAAGGTTTTCCCATTAATATCTCAATGAGATTCCTTCTAATAAATGCAGCAAAACGAATTGAGTTTGGGAGACAGTTTTTGAGGGGACACCACCCCAAAAAAGCTACGACAGTAAAAAAGCAAGGATAGTTCCAACATTGATAGCATTGTTTCAAATATGATTTGATTGAGTAACGAGAATAAAGAAAGGAGATTCTATTATGAACGGTAAGTCTATTTATAAAGTTTGGGTTAAGGCATGGAATGAGGATATCAATGTACTTGATGAAATAGTAGATGAAAATTGTATAGTTCATCGAGCAAGAACAGATGGCAAAGATTCAAAAAACAAACAAGGTGTAGAAGCTATGAAAGATGTAATCACTTCTAGTATAAGTTTTTTTGACAATATTCGTATGTCTCTAGTTGTTGGACCGATTGAGGAAGATAATTATGTTTCCGCAAGATGGTTGTTTAACGGAAAATACAATGGTCAAATGACTGGTGCAAATGCTGAAAAAGGAAAAGAAATTTCGTTTGAGGGAACTGATATTTTTCAAATCAGAAACGGAAAAATTGTAGATTATTGGGTATCGTCTGATGTTGTTAATTTTATGAACCAACTAGAAATGTCCTAAGCTGACAAATATAAATTGAATATATTGATGATGGACACTTTAAAAATAAGGTGTCTAATTTTTTACCCAATTTTGAAAGAACGAGAACCAAGGAAAACAGAAAAACAAGAAACTAAGGTTGCTCCCTGGCGTGTAGACCATCAAACAAATAAGATTCATTTAACCATCAAAAATATGGAACTCAAATTTGTGCTTCCCAACATGGGAAAAACATTCGATAATATAGAACTTACTGGCTCACCAAAGAATCAAGTTAAGACAGAATACTTTTGAAACAAAAAAATGCCTCGCGCATCAGAGTAAATAAATTTCAGCCGGCGTGAAGCAACCACTTTTAGTTCGTCTGGTTTTATGTGCTTTGCTGGATGGGCTTGTGCTTACAACCTAACTATTGAACAGTACGAATAAATTGGGATATTAAACTAATCAAGCTGTTGCAGAGTAGTCTCAGCCCAGTCCAAAAATGATCCGGTGCCGTTGCAACTAGGACAAGTCGGATCGACAAGTGCTTCCGTGGCGAAAAAACCTTTGCCAGAACAGTCGGGGCACGTACCCTTGTGGCGGTTGGTATTTATCTTCTTTTTAGTTTGAGTAGCGTTCCATTCAGATATTCTGTCATTTATTTTGTTAAAAATCTCCATGTCCATTCACCTCAGAATTTAGTATGAGGACTCTTAGGATATACTATTCATCTGTTGCGGTTCACGACACACACTGGGAGTATTAATCATAATAATTTTTACACTGACGGGTAGTATTGAGGTGAGCTTTTTGGAAGAATGTCCAATTTGAACATGGAATACGGGTAAACTCAATTTGTCCGGGAATGACGCTAACACCAAGTGTTGAATCCTGGTCTAGCGAAGTGCCAGAGCAAGCTAAACAGGTAGAAGCTGCAATACCATTAGGGCGTCTTGATAAACCTGAAGATCTGGCAAATGCTGCTGTGTGGTTATGTTCTGGTAAAGCTGGATATATTACTGGTATCAACTTAGCAGTTGATGGTGGGCAGACAGCTCAATAAGCATTGCCTTTGTTGCAAATAAACACTGAGAAAATCGCAAAAACGTCGACATGCCAGCAGGAATAGTGTCGGCTGAAGACCCGAAGCGAAGCGAGGAGCCCTTGAGGCAAGGGAGCCTCTTTGACGATTTTCGACTTTAGGACAGTCCCATAAACAGAAAGCCAAATCACATTATAGGAATGTTACAGAAAGGTTCCAAAGCAAACTTTTGATATACTCCCCTTAAGTATTCACTTTTTTTAGTGTCTACTTAAGAGGGAGCATATCATTTTTATTGCTTGGAACCTTTTTATTCTTAATATGATTTGTTATAGAATTGGTGAAAGTAAACGGGAAATACCTTCTTTAAATTTAATCCATAAGGAGCGTTTGCTATAGCGCTCTGGTGTTAATTCAGAGCATAGTTTACAGTCTTCTTCAAAAATACGGTACAATTCTTCAGCAACATTTTCATCATATGTTGCCGCACTTACTTCAAAATTTAATCGGAAGCTTCGAGAATCAATATTCATTGTTCCTACACATGCAATTTTTTTATCTACCACAATTGTTTTGGCATGTAGAAAGCCATTATCATAGAGTAATATTTTTGCACCGTAGTCCAGTAAATCCCCTGCATATGCCCAGGTTGCCCAATATACGAATGGATGATCCGGCTTGCAGGGAATCATAATCCGTATATCTACTCCAGATAAAAGCGCCATTTTACAAGCATCCATAAAGCTGGTATCTGGTATGAAATATGGTGTTTGGATACAAACACTTTCCTTTGCAGAAAGTATCATTTTAATATACATATTCTTTAAATGTTCTGTTTTTGAGTTTGGGCCGCTGGAAACGATCTGTACTGGACTTTTCCCGTGGTGCTGCTCTAGATGAAAGCAAAACTCCTTATAATCATCATGTTGTTTGTCCTTACCTGCCTGATGCCAGTCCATAATAAACCTGGCTTGAATATCATTGACTGCATTTCCGTATATTTTAAAATGTGTATCCCGCCAATAGCCGAATTTCTTATCTTCACCAAGATATTCATCACCCACATTGAAGCCGCCAATATAAGCAAGTGCACCGTCAATAATGACCAGCTTTCTGTGATTCCGGTTATTGATCCGGAAATTAATTAGTTTTAAAAAGGCTGGGAAGAAAACACGTACTCGTCCGCCTGCCTGTTTTAAATCATCAAAGAATCTGGATGACAATTTTTTTGAACCGACTTCGTCGTATAAAACCCGGACTTTTACACCCTCTTTTGCTTTTGTTATTAGTGCATCTCTAAGTCTTCTTCCAAGATTATCAGGTTGAATGATATAATATTGAATATTAATCTCATATTTCGCAGCTATAATATCTTCCAGAAGTGCATCAAATTTCTTATGGCCGTCATTAAATATCACCATTTCATTATCTTCAGATAACCTTGCGTGTGAGGAACGCAAATTCATTGTGATAAGCTCCTCGTACTGTGTTAACCATGGTACATCAGTTCTTTTTTCTTCATCGATTATCTTTAATTGTGTATCAACTTCTTCTTTAAGCAGCTTTTGTTCCTCTTTTGTTAATCGATAGAAATTATTTTGTTTTAAACTGCGTCCTAAAAAGATATAAATTAAGAATCCGACAATAGGCAGGAAGAATAAGACTAATAACCACGCCCACGTGTATCCGGGATCGCGTTTCTCAAAAAACAATACACCTAATGCCAATAATAAGTTAATAAAAATCGTGATGGAAGCAATAGTTGTAATAATATTTGCAATTTCTGTTTCCAATATAAAACACCTTCTTTTTCTAAATCTATGGAATTTATATCTTATTTTATTTATAGTACAGTACATAGAATAAAAGGCAAGTCAATCATTGCTTAAGTGTTCCTTTTATTTATTAATCGTCCAAAGACAATTTTCTCAATGGTTCCTTCGTCGGTCTAACCCATGGGTTCTCTGTCATAAACGAACGTCTGTGTGAAGAATTATATCTTCCAATATGATACTCTTTAAAATCGATACTCTTTCATTTTAGGTTTTATAGATTAGAACATGGCTCTTGTTCATTTGTTTGTTTTTTCTAAATGGGTATCGTACATGAAATAATACAATTTTAAAGGAAATACATAATCTTTCCTACTCCAATCTTTTTGCATAAAGTGAGAAAACGCTTATAATAAATCTTAAAATAGAGAAATGGAGTGCATCAAATGGTCCAATCAATCAATACAAAAGTCGATTTAGTTATGGATGCTACCTCTCATATCGGAATTTCAGAGTACGGTAAGATCATGATCGGAGATAAAGGATTTGAATTCTTCAATGATCGTGACGCACGTAAGTTTATTCAAATTCCTTGGGAAGAAATTGATCATGTGATCGCTTCAGTGATGTTCAAAGGGAAATGGATTCCACGCTACGCTATACAAACAAAGCGAAGTGGAACATTTTTATTTTCTTCTAAAGATCCAAAAAAAGTTCTACGGACGATGCGTGATTATGTTGATCCGAATCATATGGTCCAATCATTGAGTTTCTTCGAGGTTATCAAACTCGGATTAAAGGGTAAAGGAAAAAAATAATAATTTTTTACAAGACAGGCAAACATTTGTAAAATACAACCAGTTTATTCAAATTCAATTTTACAGCGCTTACAAATTGAATTTAGATTGCAATTATTTTTTGCGTACTACTATCTCGACCGGGGGTGAGTAAAAAGCATTGTTAAATGAAATCTATATTCATACCTTTCATTTCGTAGCACACTAAAAATTAGTTATATATATTTTTACGGATGATTATTTAGTTGTAAAAATATAATAGGGAGGTAAAAAAATGGTCGGAATTATCATTGCGAGTCACGGTGAATTTGCCAGTGGAATTATGAAATCTGGAGCAATGATCTTTGGTGAACAAGAAAATGTAAGGGCTGTCACATTAATGCCGAGTGAAGGACCTGAAGATGTTAAGGCAAAAATGCTAGAAGCTATTGCCTCTTTCGACAATCAAGATGAAGTATTATTCTTAGTCGATCTTTGGGGGGGAACTCCTTTCAATCAAGCCAACAGCTTGTCTGAAGAACACAAAGATAAATGGGCAATCGTTGCGGGTATGAACTTACCGATGTTGATTGAGGCCTATGCATCGCGATTCTCAATGAACACCGCGCATGAAATTGCTACGCATATCTTGGACACTGCCAAAGAAGGGGTTAAAGTAAAACCTGAAGAATTAGAACCAGCTAAAGCAGCTGGTACAGATGTTGCCAGACCATCAAATGTAGGAGCACCTGGTAAATTTGAATACGTATTAGCACGTATTGACTCTCGTTTACTTCATGGACAAGTAGCAACTGCTTGGACAAAAACGGTACAGCCTACACGTATCATTGTTGTATCTGATGCAGTAGCTAAAGATGAACTCCGTAAGAAATTGATACAACAGGCTGCTCCTTCAGGTGTAAAGGCACACGTTGTTCCTGTTAAAAAAATGATTGAACTCGCAAAAGATGATCAACATTTCGGCGGTCAGCGCGCGTTACTTCTTTTTGAAAATCCACAAGATGTGCTTAGAGCGGTTGAAGGTGGAGTACCATTAGAGACGATCAACGTTGGTTCGATGGCCCATTCACCTGGTAAAGTCCAACCAAATAAGGTTTTGGCCTTTAATCAAGAAGATATTGACACGTTCGCTAAGTTGAAGGAAGTTGGTTTGAAATTTGATGTACGTAAAGTTCCGAACGATTCAAAAGGAAACATGAATGAAATTATCAGGAGAGCTCAAGCAGAGTTAAACAAACAAAAATAATTCTACTATTAGAGAAAACGGAGGGACTAATAATGGATTTAAACATGATTCAAATCATATTAGTCGTTATCATCGCATTTTTAGCTGGTATGGAAGGAATTTTGGATGAATTCCACTTCCACCAACCTATCATTGCTTGTACGTTAATCGGCTTAGTTACTGGAAACTTAGCACCCTGCCTTGTCTTAGGTGGTACTCTTCAATTGATCGCCTTAGGCTGGGCAAATATTGGAGCAGCCGTAGCACCGGATGCTGCGTTAGCATCGGTTGCGTCTGCCATTATTTTAGTTTTAAGTGGGCAAGGTGAGGCTGGTGTGACATCTTCGATTGCGATTGCGGTTCCGCTTGCTGTAGCAGGTTTATTATTAACGATCATCGTCCGTACAATTGCAACAGGATTGGTTCATTTAATGGATGCTGCAGCGAATGAAGGAGACATAAGAAAAGTTGAACTGTGGCATATCGTCGGGATCATCTTGCAAGGGTTACGTATTGCAATCCCAGCCGCTTTAATTCTAGCAATTGGTGCAGGTCCTGTTCGAGAATTGCTTGAAGCTATGCCGACTTGGTTAACAAGTGGTTTAGCAATAGGTGGAGGGATGGTCGTAGCCGTGGGTTATGCAATGGTTATTAACATGATGGCCACTAAAGAAGTATGGCCATTCTTCGCAATTGGTTTCGTATTAGCGACTGTTTCAGAAATTACCCTTATTGGTCTAGGTGCTATAGGGGTGGCGCTTGCACTTATTTATTTAGCCCTTTCTAAACAAGGTGGTTCAGGCAATGGCGGAAATAATACCGGCGATCCACTAGGCGATATTATTGATAATTACTAAAAAGGAGGTATATAAAAATGGAAAAGGAAATAAGATTATCGCGAAGAGATCGGATAGCTATTTGGTGGCGTTCTACTTTTATACAAGGTTCTTGGAACTATGAACGAATGCAAAACGGTGGTTGGGCATTTTCAATGATCCCCGCAATCAAAAGACTATATAAAACAAAAGAAGATCGTGCTGCTGCATTAAAACGTCACTTAGAGTTCTTTAATACCCATCCTTATGTCGCTTCACCTATTATTGGAGTCACTTTAGCGCTTGAAGAAGAGCGGGCAAATGGGGCGCCGGTTGATAACGCGGCGATTCAGGGGGTTAAAGTTGGGATGATGGGGCCTTTAGCAGGTATCGGGGATCCTGTATTCTGGTTCACGGTTAAACCAATCCTTGGTGCGTTAGCGGCTTCTCTTGCTATGACCGGTAATCTACTTGGACCCATTATTTACTTCGTTGCCTGGAATATTATTCGTATGGCATTTATGTGGTATACACAAGAATCTGGTTACAAGGCTGGTTCAAAAATTACAGACGACTTATCTGGTGGAGTACTCCAAGATATAACCAAAGGTGCCTCAATTTTGGGTATGTTTATCCTTGGTGCATTAGTGAATCGATGGGTTACTGTCCAATTCACGCCTGTTGTGGCTAGAGTAAAGCTTGATGAAGGGGCTTATATAGATTGGGACAAATTGCCTGCAGGAGCAGAAGGGATTAAAACGGCATTGCAACAACAAGCAGAAGGTCTTTCATTGACTGCTCACAAAATAACGACTTTACAAGATAATCTGGACAGTTTAATTCCAGGTTTAGCTGGGTTGGGATTAACTCTTTTAAGCATGTGGTTGCTTAGAAAAAAAGTTTCTCCCATCATTATGATTCTTGGATTGTTCGTTGTAGGTATTGTCTTCCATTTAATACACTTAATGTAATAAGTAAGACTCTCCTCACTGATACAAGTAGTAGGAACTGAAATGAAAAACTTTTAATAAGGGTACACTGTTGTAGGGGCTCTTCATATGTGCTTCAGGTGCCGCTGAATAAAGAAATTAGTTGCTTTAAGGAGAGACATTTTTATTTTTGTTAAGAACACAAAACCTCCTGAGAAATCAATATCGGGAGGTTTAAAAAATGCATTATTATGTTTTTATTAGTCTTAGACAACGTTTTATTTAATCAAACGAATTCAATCTGCAATTAACAGTGAATATAGCACTAAGTTGGCACACTGAACACCAAATAATAGGGAACTTAGAATTCTTATTAAAAACGAATAGAATACCGATGATTTCTATTTGGGAACTTTTGATAATATCATAGCTACGTTTCGACGAATTGCATCTGACAACCAAAATTATGTGGTATGGTGGGGGATAAAAAAGGCCCGCTCAATGAAGTTTCACTGACTTCTCGAAATCCTACTCAAAAAAATTGCACTTATTAAAACAGTAAAAAAGAATAGCGAGTTTTGCTACTCCTTTGCTTTATGTTAATAATAGTAGGGATCAAGCCACCATAAGGTTTTTACATCACTGACTGATTAGATAAAGAGGTAAGTTTTCTAAGGAGAGCTGTTTATGTTTCAAGTTTAAACTAAACAGCTCATTTGAAACTTTAATATGGAGTTGGAAGCGGGGTTCCTGGTGGTCTCCACCACGATTCAACAGTACTCCAAGCGGTATTATAATCGTGTCCTCTTCCCATCAAATAAGCTATAGCAACCGCTTCTGTTAAGGCATGTTCATAACCCAGATGTTGGGCTTCTCGTAACCCGTGACTCACAACTGGACTTATCGTAGCAAGAGTGGATTGTTGAAGATTGGCATGTTGATGATTGCGATAATAACCATTTTGATCAAATGCTTGTTGGTTGTTGAAATACATACTAACAGTTACCTCCTTTTGAATTAAAATAGCCATTATGGGCTACTGATCTTTAACATCCTATGTGGTTATGAGTGTTTTTGGAATGGGCTATAAACATGTCTTTCTTATTAATTTGGGGCTAGACTAGCTCTATTTGCGGAAAATGTGATTCAAGAGAAGATAGGGGATTTAATCAAGCGTTCGAAGTTGCCGAGCCTTTTGCACACGTACTTAATAGAGGATATTCAAAAGTAATGACTAAATTCACGACATCCTGCCCGTAACGCCTTTGTGATTTGCTTCCTGCAGGCCTCGGTAAAAATGGCACTGGTGAGATACAGGATCTTCGACTAAGTACTAACATGTCCTGTATCGATGCTATGTAAGCTCGTTGGCAGGGAAAGGAATCTTTCGCTAAAATTGCCCACGTCTTTTGAGCAACACGGAAGTCAGTACATACCTGCGTCAGACCTTTCGACGTACAGGATGTACTGACAGGACGTCAGCGAAGTTGCTGATTTCTTCCTTTTTGAACACGCAACTTATAGATACTGTTTTAAATTTTCAAGAATCACAGCATAGGCATTTGGCCATAAGTGAATCCCCTCGACTGTATAGTCCTCTTTTAAATTCCCAGCTCCATCTATTAAACCATCGTTTACATTAATAAATTCATAATTATAGTGATGTGCTAAATCTTTAATTGCTATATTCGCTTCCTGGATAGATGAATTATTTCGCGTCTTAAACATTTCATTTTTTTGCTGCTGGTCTATGGAAGGAAAATTTGCTTGTGCATTAACAGGATAATAAGCCATTACATATACTTTACAATTGGGTAATTTCTTCTTTATCTGGCCTAGAATTTTATCATAGTTTATTAGCAAATTTTCTTTTTTGTAGTCAGGTGAACCGATATCATTTGTGCCAATATTGATAAATATTTTTGCTGGTTCTAGCTCAAAAATACATTCATCCATGGATGCTAACAGTTCTTTTGTAACAAATCCGCCAACGCCCCTATTGTAGATAATCATGTTTTTCCCTAAGGTTTGTTGCAGTTCATTAATAGGGAACTGTTCCATTAAGGAAGAACCAACAAATAGAATTTCTCCCTTAATAACGGATTGATTAAGAAGCTTGTACCTTTTGAGCTTTTCTTTTTTCTGGGGGTCCATCGCTATTTCTTCGGAGTCATACTTTTGCAACATTTCCACCTCGTCAAATTCATTATTTTATTGCACGACTAATAAGTTATTATTTATTTATTATAGCTCAATGATACTAAAAATTGACGTTTATGATTAAAAAATGGGCGTTTATGTCAAAAATGTTTATATAGTGAAAAACAATGTTACTATGTTCCTAGATTAATAAAACTGAATACACTCTCCATGTATGAATAAGTGATTAAATAATCAATTCATTCCTATTTTATTTTTAGTAAAATAATTTTTATAGGAGGGAGCGTTCGCTAGTTTCAGTAAAAAACATTGCTTATGAAATCATGATCTTTTATAGGGGAGCATTTTTTAGTGTACTATCACAATAGTAAGGAGGATCATTTCACTATGAGTGCAGCATCTGATTCTGAACATTTAAC
The DNA here is from genome assembly GCF_018333015.1 of Bacillus sp. J14TS2. Classification (NCBI taxonomy): domain Bacteria; kingdom Bacillati; phylum Bacillota; class Bacilli; order Caryophanales; family Bacillaceae; genus Bacillus; species Bacillus sp. J14TS2. Next base: position 52,853 of record NZ_BORE01000016.1, read on the forward strand.
TCAACAAAATGCTGATGATAATTTTAGTCTATCTGTAAGTAACAATACTTATATTGTGACAAGATCAATGTTAAATATTCGCACAGGACCTAGTCAAGATCAGAAAATCATTGGCACACTTAATGCTGAGGAACAGGTTGATGTGGTTGGAGAGCCTATCAACGGATATTATCCCATTGAGTACGCTGGTAAAACAGGATACATCAATAGCATGTTTTTAGTAAGGACCTTGATAATGGATAGGGAAACGGCTAATCTGAAAAAAGCGCAATTAGACATTCCTTATACCAAGCAACGACCAAGCTTGCCTTCCGGCTGTGAAGCTACTTCGTTAGCCATGGCCTTAAATTATTATGGGATCTCTATCACAAAAGAAGAGATTGCCCAAGAGCATATTTATGACGATGCGAAATTAATAAGAGCGGAAGATAATTCGATTCAAATGTGGGGAAATCCATTACAAGGCTATGTCGGTGATCCCTTCTCTGTTGGTTATACAATTTTTCCTAATATATTAAAACAGCAAGCAGATCAATTCATCCTAAGTATGGATTCGACCGGAGCAAATCTTGAAACGTTAGAATATTTTGTTGCACAAGGGAAGCCAGTGCTTATTTGGGTCACCATTGAATATGAAACACCGAATGAAAGATTTTGGCAAACGAAAGAGGGCAAGGAGGTTTATGCTCCAACTCCCCTTCACAACGTCGTTTTGACGGGATATGACGAAGAATATGTCTATGTAAATGATCCTGAAGAATATGGAGAAAAAGACTTTAAAATTGCTAAAGAAAAATTCGAGTATTTATACAATCTAATGGGGAGGAAATCACTAGTAATTGGGTATCGAGAAAAACAATATAGTTCTAATATGTAAATTCTAGCAATGACGGATGAGTGAACCCACCTATTATTTTTCGGTCAACTTTTTTCGATAATTGAACTAAAAACCAAACCGCCTCTCACTCTTATTATTATGAAGGAGCGAAACCTAGACAAAGAAGCATGTTTTATTGATTCAAACGGTAAAAATTAACGTTTAAGATCAAAAACCAGTCGTTTACGACAAAGCTATTATATGTAAGCGGAAACAATGATGCTATATTCATAGGTTAACCGAAATAAAAGCTCATGAGCGATATAATAAGCGGAAAAGAGATTATATTCAATCAAATAAAACCAGGAGACTTATCTATATGACCACTAATACGAATGTAAAGATATTACATTTACTTTCTCTCATTTCTACAGACGCCAAAGAATATGTTAAAGAGGCTTTTAAAAATAGCAAGGTAAGTGTTGTTTACCATGAGGAATCATCTAAGAATCAAGGGACATTTTGTTTAGTAGAAAATATCGATCAGGTCATTGCTTACGCTGTCTTTAATTATGACAACACTGACCAAGCTTTACTCGATTTAATGGCAAAAAAACTAAGGAAGTATTTTACCCCTAACGAAACAAAAGAGATTTGCTTTAATGTATACGGAAAAAACACTGCAATTATTAAATTCGTTAAAGAACTTGGTTTTGTAACTGACATGGAAGGGTTTCAATTAAAATATAGTGGAAATCAAACAGCAGATAGACTTTTTCCGTCTCCATTTATAGAAAAAGGATTTACGAAGGAGATGCTTGGGAAATTTACTCATTTATTCGATAGGGCATATTTTCATTTAAACAAAGAAAATGGTTGGAGTACGGCTACAGATCCAGATGAATTTTTAGAGTTTCTCGATTATTATGAATCGCTGGGACAAGTTAGGTCTTTCTGGTTGGATGAGGATCTGATCGGTGCTTATATTATATCAGGAGAATATATTCGAGATTTTGTGGTAGATCCTGATTTTCAGAATCAAGGCTGCGGAACCATCATATTGGAGCAGTGTATTGAACGTTTAAGGGCTATGAAGGGAATAGAAAATATCTTGCTGCGTGTGGCGAAATCAAACACAGGCGCCAAAAGATTTTATGAAAAAAATAACTTTATTGAAATCGCGAATTTTTCTGAACATACATATGCTCAGAAACAAGTAAATCGTTTATAGGGCAATAAAAAATTGCAATGCATAAGGCATTGCAGTTTTGTTTTATGTATGTTTTTGACATAACTTAATACAGCTATGGTGTCCTTGGAATCCATATTTTTATTATAACCGAGAGCAAATTATAAGTCTATACTTTTCATAATATTTCCTGTATCTTATTGAGTACCGTTCATCAGGGGGACCAACAGTATACAAAATAATAGGGGGTAAGAGGTGGTGGGTAAAATGGAATATTGTGCTAGAGCTACTCGGTTTGAATATGTTCGAGAATTTATCAATGAAATGTTACAAAGACTAGACATCTCTGCAGAAAAACAGGAAGCCTGTATTTATCTTTACGGGGTATCAACATTTTCTTCTATGCTTGCTATGAGGAGAGTTCAAAATTCGGAACTGGCTGCAATTGCGGGATTACTTCATTATTATTACTTCTATCAAACCGGAATTCGTGAATTTCCTGGCCCCAACAGTGCTGAAGCCGTGAGACCTTTCCTAAGAGATACTAACATTTTCACAAATGATGAGCTAATCATCATCCTTCGGGCAATATTCTATCAGGAAGACAGAAGTCAGGTGCATGGTCCTTATGAAGAGATTGTAAAGGATGCTGTAGAGTTACATATGTACTTTCAAAATGTAGATAATACCTGCCAACCTTTAAAAACACAAAGAATCCGAAAACTGTTAGAAGAATTAGCGATTCCAAATGAGCTAGACAGAGAGGGAGAAGGCATTCCTGATAAATTAGCACCCAGGAATAATGGAGATAAACGCCGGTTCTTAGCAAACATCTCGGAAGAATTGGCGGGACAACATATAGTCGGGATACCGGAGGATAAGCGATATCAAGAAATTTGCCAATATTGGCCTGATTCAGATATCCATAAAGTACTCAAAAGTAACTGGTGCGCAGCATTTGTTTATCACTGCTGTAGAAAAGCCGGAATACGAATCCCAATCCGTTACCCGAACGGTATCTGTCGTTTTGCCGGTGTGGGTGCTTGGCTAGAGTGGGCCCAACTACCTGAGACTGGTTTTTTCTATTATGACGGACAAGAGGGGTTTATGCCCCAACGTGGTGATATTGTTATCTATGACAAACTATTATCCAATGATTCTCATGATCATATAGGAATCGTTCTTGCTTGTGAAGACAAGCAAATTCTTGTTGCAGAAGGGAATAAAAATAACGAAAATTATTCAAGTGTCTTTCGAAGAAGTAGACAACATTGCATTTTAGGCTATATCCGTATAGAGAACGATTATCAATATAGTTTTAATGGCTATTACAATCCTGTGATATCTTGATTTACTACTGTTTACAGCAACATTTAACAACGCTTTTTATTTAATCAAAGCCGTATATATAAAATACTCGAAAGGAAGTATGTCAATGGAAAATCTGATAATAGAAGCCTATGATTCTGAAAGGGATAAACTTGCTATTAGAGCCATGTTATGTGGAGAAGGATACTTGGACGAAGTGTTTCAAGAGAATCAAAAAAATTTCCACGACGGTCTATTTGTTGCTTATTACAATGATTTAATTGCAGGCTTTCTTTCTGTAAATAATTTTAGGCGAGGACGAGGCGCGAAAACGATACTATTTGTCAGTAAGGAATACAGGAGAAAGGGGATCGGCACTAAACTTATGGAGAGGGCAGATACCTTTCTTTCTCGATGTGTTGCAGTAGAACGTTCGATTGTAACATGTATAGACGGGGACCGTTCTTCATTGCAATTTTTATATAAGAACGGCTATTATATCAATTATTCTAGCTATATTATGGAGCGTGAAGGCAAAACGCTTATTGAAGAAAATATTTTTGTCAGGCAATATGAAGATGAGGATTATTTGGCATGCCACAAGATTAGCGAAATCGCCTTTTTCAAAATGCGTGAGCATGTGGGGATGCTTCCTTCTTATTATTTTCCTCCCGATGAAGGCGAGCGGAAGAGTTTTCTGAGAAACAGAAACAACCGGTTCGTGATGCTAATAGGTGGTGAAATCGCAGGAGTTGGAGTGATTAACGGTAATGAATTGCGTCATGTCGCCGTTCGTCCAAAGCTTCAAGGGCGGGGATATGGCAGGGCTTTTGTTTCCTTTCTTGTGAATGAAATCATGCGTCGTGGTGAAAAAATCGTAAAACTTGGTGTGGTGAAAGGTAATCCCGCAAAAAAAATATATGAGAGCCTTGGTTTTAAAGAAAAATCATTAAACCATTGGTTAACAAAATATTATAAACCAGACAGCCGTTTAAGTGAACCGCCAAACGATGATATTGCTGAATGAATAACGTGGATCAAAGCGAAGTGATAGCCAATAAGAGTGGGGGACAATATGAACAAGCGAAGCATGGAATTACTTTCAGTAGCTAAGAATTTTATTCAAGAGTTGGATCTGCCAGTTCACTATGCAAGCGTAGGTGGTTCAGTCGCTAGGGGAGAAGCGGACCAATATAGTGATGTGGATATTACGATTTATACGGATTCGGATAGGCACGCGGATCATATGGATGTTTTGTATGGTGAGGAGATTATACAGTTAGAGATAGTGCTTGTAAAAGAGTTAGCAACAAGACAAGAGATTATCGATTCTTCTTGGGATTACAGGTTTTTAGCAGAAATAATGATCATACAAGACAGGGATGGGGCATTTAACAATATAAAAAATTGGGCGACCACTTATTTCACCTCAGAAAATAGCCACTATAAAATGATTGAACAAGTTTCCCGGATCGTTCAGGAAAGAATGCAGGCTGCTTATGATTATACTTATCAACAGCGGTTTTATTCAGCCACTAATCTTGCAATGGGCGCATGGGCAGAGGCTGGATTTTTATATCTGTTTTTAAATCAACATTCACTTTCAGCAGGGGCGTTGATACCGAAAATCCAAACATTAAAATCTCATTTTGAGGAATTTCAAGCTGTATCATCCATTTCAATTGAACAAGATTGTTTAGAGATTTCTTCCATCTTACGTCAATTACGCCAGTTTTTGCGAAGCCAGGGCCATGTCTCTAAATTTGGTTTGTCTGAATTGCAAGATACGCTATGTGATAGGAAAATCCAACGATTATTGAATACGAAGGATTTTTTTAATTTGAAATGGCAAATGCATGCAGAAGCATTTTGGTTATTTCTTGAAACTTCAAATGGATGCTCGATAGAAGAGTACCTTGAAGGTTTACCAGCTGACCTGCAAAAAAATATGATGAAATTAGGGTTTGTCCCACTAAAGAAAGAAAAAATTCATCAGCTAGGTCGGTTAACTGATGAACTTTTAGATGTTGTCATTAAATGAACCCTTCTTGATTCCCATCATAAATACAAAGGATATTTAGTAAGCTATATCGAAGTAGTTTTAATGAACATTTAATAAAAAAGCAGAATGTTTTGGGAGTGATACGAATCCTCTCAAAACATGTTCTTTATAGAAGAAGGGAGTAAGGAGATTGAAGGGACAAATCATCTCAGCACTGATTTCATTTATCTCTGTTGTAGCTTTATCACCATTACTGATTACATTTTTAAGGAAAATGAGACTTATTCAACCAATAAGAAAAGAGTTACCATCTACGCATCAGTTAAAAAAGGGTACGCCATTAATGTTTGGTGTAATTCTATTTGTAGGAATCATCATTGCATTACTTTATTTTCCTACACCTCTTATGTTTTTGCTGGCGATTATTTATATTCTGTTTAGTTTTATCGGTTTTTTAGATGACTTTTGGAAAGCTTCTCGACAAGATCCTGGGGGTGTATCTGGGAAAACAAAACTCATTTTTCAATTTGGATTCACTGGACTTTTACTCTTTTACATCATATGGAAATTGGGGATAGATACAGAGATTTATATTTATAAGCAAATTTCAATCGATTTTCCAATTGTTCTTTATATCGTTGTAATTGCCTTTTTTGTCGTCGGATCTGCAAACGCTATCAACTTTACTGATGGATTGGATGGGCTTTTGGGCGTTGTTGCCATCCCAACTTATTTTTTCTTTTTTTTGATATCAGAAAGGCCGGAGGTACAAACATTTTGTTTGATCATGATCGGCTGCTTGCTGGGATTTCTTATTTATAATATTTTTCCAGCGAAAGCTTTTATGGGCGACACGGGTTCTTTAGCAATCGGCGGATCACTTTCCTTTCTTGCCGTTCTTGAAAAAGTTGAAATATTAATACCAGTCTTATTTTTCGTCTATTTTGCAGAACAATTATCGGTCATTTTACAAGTGGGCTATTTCAAACGGACACGTAAAAGGCTATTTAGAATGACACCAATCCATTATCATTTTAGCCTAAAATATGGGTGGTCGGAAACGGCAATTGTTATGATATTTGGAATGATCTCCTGGGTTTGTGCGTTTATCTGTTACGGGTATTGGAAATACATTCTTCACCCATAAAAGGAACAAATGTCATCCCAATCAAAAAAAGTGGTAACCAAGCAATACTCACCATTAGAAAAAGAAAAAAAGGACGAGAATCTGCTATCATATACAGTAAACCACCAATGCAAACACCAACAAATAGATAAAGCAGGGCTATTTCCATTTGTTATCAGACTCCTTTTTAATATTATAGGAGAAAACATGAAAAAGGTTTGTGTTCAAGTGGAAAATTCAAAAATTAGCAGAGAATGTATAGATGATGGAGAAAATTTTAAGGGGATGATCACTTGGCAGTAAAATATTTGCGCCACTCTGAAAAGGCAATCAAAGGGACGGAGCTAATGAGACTATATAAAGATGCAGGATGGTGGGAGGAAAGAAATGAGCAAGATATTGAACAAATGTTGCGAACTACATTATCCATTGGTGTATGGGATGGTGGTACTTTAATTGGATTTGCAAGAGCAGTATCAGATGGTCATTTTAGAGCATACATAGAAGATGTTGTCGTACACCGGGATTATCAAAAGTCGGGGATTGGAGTGAGTCTTGTATCAAAACTGCTTGATGATCTTTCTTCTATAGATGTGGTCAGCTTATTTTGTGAGGAGCAATTTATCCCTTTTTACGAAAAAAATAACTTTAAGCATAGCCGCTCACAATTTGTTATGCATAGAAAGGGGAAATTCACTTGAATATATTATGGGATTTTGATGGTACGCTTTTTGACACGTATCCAGTGTTTACAAAAGTATTAAAACAGGTGATGAAGAATGAAAATGTTACGGAGGAAGAGATCTATACTCAAATCAAAATTTCCTTTAGACATGGAATTCAATTTTTTAATTTGAGTGATGAACATGTCAACCAGTTTATTTTGCTTGCTAACCAATTACCTGCCGATGAATTCAAACCATTTCCGGGAGTAGAAGAAGTGCTAAGCTATGCAAATAAAAACGTGATTATGACACACAGCAGTCGTGCTGAGGTACTGAGGACTATACGGGAGCATGGCTGGGAAAAGTACTTTTCTGACATCGTAGCAGGAGATGATGGCTACCCTCGTAAACCACATACGGCCTCTTATGAATATTTACACCAGAAGCACAGGATTGATCTAGCCATCGGCGATCGAACCATTGATATTATTCCAGCAAAACAATTAGGTATCTCCACATGCTTATTTCAAAATAACGAACCTGGAGCGGATTATTATCTTTCCGCGTATCAAGACTTCTTCAATATAATATCTGACTTGCAACCTGACCGATAGATGTACGATCGAAATGGATTTTAATGCTAATACATATTAAATGTTTAGCTCTAAAGGCGAATAACGCATTGCCTTAGAGAAGTATATTTCCGAAGTGGTATATTCTTTCTTTAAAGGAGTAAGAATGATTGTGGGAAATCTTTGTTCCGAGATCGGTATACCATCCAGGGAAAAGCGGATTTCCTGAAATAGACTTGTTCATTTATCTTCTATCAATCTTTTTTACATAATAGTACTAGCATGAATTTTTTAGACTAGAATAGTAATTTTACATTTAATCACATTGTGAAGGAATAGAGAAGATATTTTGTATTGACTATTACTGTACAAAATACTAAAATGAATAAAAATAACGTTTGCAATGAGGAAGAATAGTAGACAAGAGGTGCACAGTAGAGAGCTGATGGCTGGTGAAAATCAGTGTGGCATCTTTGTTGAATGGACTTCTGAGCAACCATGCTGAACAAAGTAGGCTATGGCGGAGGGCTCACTGATAGAAGAGTCGTAAGCAATAAGAGCGTTTACGTTGTAGACGAATAAAGGTGGCACCACGGGTTTCTCGTCCTTTTTAGGATTTTGAGAAGCCCTTTTTTATTTTAAAAATAGGAGTGAGAAGAAGATGAATCAAGCAGAACAAATAGAAAAAGGATATTTTGGTGAATTTGGGGGTAGCTATGTACCACCAGAACTAGAACATGTATTGCAGATTTTGGCTGAGAAATTTGTGCAATATAAGGATGATGAAGCATTTAATCAGGAGTTGCAGTATTACTTTGAAGAATATGTAGGAAGAGAATCTCCACTCTATTATGCCGAACGTTTAACGAATGAATTAGGTGGGGCAAAAATTTATTTGAAGCGTGAGGATCTCAATCATACAGGAGCTCATAAAATTAATAATGTGCTTGGACAAATTTTGTTAGCGAAGCGCATGGGAGCAAAACGAGTGATTGCCGAAACGGGAGCTGGGCAACATGGAGTAGCGACAGCCACTGTTTGTGCGATGTTTGGCATGGAATGTGTGATTTATATGGGAGCAGAGGATACAAAAAGACAGGCTTTGAATGTTTTTCGAATGGAATTATTAGGGGCAAAAGTTGTAGCCGTAACAAAAGGACAGGGACGATTAAAAGAAGCTGTAGATGAAGCGTTAGCAGATCTTGTTGAAAATTACGAGAATACATTTTATCTACTAGGTTCAGCTGTTGGTCCTTATCCATATCCAGCAATGGTTAAACAATTTCAATCTGTTATCAGTAAAGAGAGTAAGAAGCAAATCCTGAAAAAAGAGGGGAAATTGCCAGATGCAGTGATTGCCTGTATCGGTGGCGGAAGTAATGCGATCGGTTCATTTGCAGAGTATTTAGATGATGAAGAAGTTCGTTTAATTGGCGTGGAACCAGATAAAGCTGCAACCTTAACAACTGGAACACCTGGCGTTATCCATGGATTTAAATGTCTCCTTTTACAAGATGAGGAAGGTACCCCATTGCCAACCTATTCGATTGCAGCAGGATTGGATTATCCTGGAAGTGGCCCTGAGCATAGCCAATTAAAAACCACAGGCCGCGCAGAATATGTAGCGGTAAGCAATGAAGAAGTATTGGATGCATTTCGCATTCTCTCTAAAACGGAGGGGATCATCCCAGCATTGGAAAGTGCCCATGCAGTTGCATATGCACTAAAATTTGCTCCAACGCTTGAAAAAGATCAAACGATCATTATAAATATTTCCGGACGTGGAGATAAAGATGTGGAGCAAGTCTTTGAGTTGTTAAAAGATAAATAAGCGAAATAGGGCGTGTTCAAAAAGGAGGATAAAAGGGTCCAAGTCGAGTAAATACACTGACGTCTTGTTAGAAACACCCGCACTAATGCATCCTGTACGTCGAAAGTCGGCGTGTTGTGCTGACTTCCATGATGTCCACAGGGCATAGGCGATTTTTAAGGAAAAATCCTTTTCCTGACAATGAGCTTCCATAGGAAGTGGTGACTTGGACGCTGGAGATAGGACGTGTCAGGACTTAGTCGAAGTTCCTTTATTTTTCACCAGATCTTTGAGCATCCTTATCTAGATAAACCCAAGCCTTCTATGATCTTGAAGGCTTGGGTTCCTTTTCGTTATTTTGACAGATGATTGGTTTCTACTTTTTTTATCGGGATAAGTAGGTTTAGCAAGACGGTGGCCAATGCCCCGACAGTTGTCGCTGAGGATAAGATATAGTTAGCCCAATCAGGAGCTGAGTTTAAGGCTTCTGGTGGTAAAATCGTGACAGCGATCGTGAGGAGAATTGGGAGTCCAATAATCATCATATTGCGATCGTCTATCATAATAGGTTGAATCACTTTCATACCATTGGTGACAATCGCTACACAAACAATCCCAAAAATCCCATTAATAACAGGCTCGGGTATGCAGGTGATAGCCGTTGAGAGTTTAGGAATCAATCCGAGACAAACGAGAATCACACCACTCATGATAATGACCATTCGACTGGCAACGCCTGTAATCGCAAGTAGTCCAGCATTAGAAGAATATCCGGTCATCGGAGTACTACCAAATAAAGAACCTACTAAGCAGCCAATTCCTTCGCCAACCGAAGCTCGATTTAAACGACGATCATCAAGTTCTTCATTCGTAATAGAGGATACGACAAACCATGTCCCTGTAGTTTCTAATAATATTATGAAATAAACAAAAACCATTGTAATAATTGCGTTTAGATTAAACACCGGTTTTCCAAACGGAAAAAGAGACGGTAGGGAAAACCAGCTTGCTTCTTTCACCGGTGAAAAATCAACAGTACCAAAAAAACTTGCTGCAATGGTGCCGGCGACAATGGCAATAATGACAGATACTAAACGAAAGAAAGTTCCAATTCCTCTCATTTTACGCCCCAGTAGCATGCAAATAATTAGAACGGTTGCGGAAATAGCAGCAATCAAAATATTCTCTCCGATATTTCCTTCAGCCTGATAAATATTGTTTAACCCTGTCGGCATTAGTGAGATACCGACAATAATGATTACTGTTCCGCCAACAAGCGGAGGGATGATTTTACGTACAGCTTTGGCGAACCATTTTAATGGATAGCCAATCAGGGTAATAATGATTGCACCGGGAATAAGACTACCGGCAATCGCTCCTAAGCCAAGTTTTCCACCGATCGCAGCAATCGCACCGATCGGAACATAAGAAGGTCCTTGGACAACCGGAAGCTTAATGCCTGCTCCAGTCTGAACAAGGGTAGCCAAACCTGTTGCAAGAAAACACATTTGTACAAAGAAAGAAGTGTTTTCTGTACTTAACGAAAGAAGGCCGGCAATAATAATAGGAGCGATGTATAAGTCCATTGCTAATACATGTTGAAGACCAAGAATAAATGCTTTGTGGTAACTAATTTTGTCATGAACACCTAAAACAATATTATTTTCTGTTTGATTTTCCAACCGATATCACCCTTCTTAGCTAAAAATAAACTTTATTCTTGGATTATATATAATATAGTTAGTTTTGTATATGATAAACGAATGATTTATAAAATAAAAATAAAAATGTTCGTCAATTTGGTTGACCGTTTCTTAGGAAATGATTAAGATGGAAGTAGGATAACAATGGTGGAGGGTTAAAAATGTTGGAAGATAAAATTTTACAAGAGGACTGGCTTGTTGCTTGTCGATCAGAGGATGTCAAAGAAAAGCCGATTCAAGTCGTTTTAATGGGAGAGCGGTTAGCTATTTTTCGAAATAGCAAAGGAATCCACGCTTTTAAAGATCTTTGTATTCATCGAGGCGCGGCTTTGTCTTTAGGTGAAGTAAAAAATGATTGTTTAGTATGCCCATACCATGCGTGGGAGTATGATGAGACAGGTGCCTGTGTCAAAATACCGCAGCTTCCTGAAGGCAGACCAATTCCTCGTAAAGCAAAAGCCATTTCATATGCGTGTCAAGAAAAATATGGGCTGATTTGGGTGAATATTGCTGGGAATGAGCCAGAGCTTTTTCACTATCAACCAATGGAAGGAACAGAATTCCATAATGTGATTTGGGGACCGCAAGAGGTAGTTGCCAAACCACCGCGTATCATTGAAAACTTTCTAGATGTCGGACATTTAGCTGTTGTGCATCAGGGCTATTTAGGATCGGAAGAACATCGAGAGGTTCCGGATTATAAGGTACACCAAGAGGGTGATCGAATTTACTCTGATGAAATTGCGATTTATCAACCTGATCCAGATGGTTCGGGAAAACCTAAATATGTTTATTATACTTATGAAATCCATCGTCCCTTTACTGTGAGCTTTACGAAAAGAGATCAAGAGAATGACACATTAATGACGATTTTATTAACGGTTCGCCCGATTGACGAAGAGAACTCGATGGCCTATGGAATTTTATCTTTTAATTATGATACAGGTTTAACTGATGAGGAATTAATTGCGTTTCAGGATGAAATTTTTTCACAGGATAAGCCAATTGTGCAAAATCAAAAGCCAGAAGAACTACCTCTTGACCTTCAGATCGAATTATCCCTGATTTGTGATCGCGTAAGTATTGCGTATCGAAGATATTTGAAAGAGCTTGGGGTCGAGCTCGGAACTGCATAATATGTAAATAGCTTGCGATCGGACGTTTAAACCGATAGCAAGCTATTTTTGTTGTCAATTTGGTATATACGCGAAGTGAGCCCTCGATTTTTATTTAAAAAATGAATGGAAACTGATTTTGTGCTACTAATCTTTGATCGATCCTGCTTTTGGAACTATTGGTAATTAGATATCGTTATTTGAATGTGGTAATGTTATCATAATAAGATGATAGCGCTCTAATATTTCAAATAAAAGTAAAGGTAGAGTGATAGAATGAATGTAAATGAATATAAGGATATACCGTATGGACCTTATGAGAGAAATAAGTTAGATGCCTATATCCTTGAAGAGGGGAAGCCTACGCCGGTTTTAATTTTTTTTCACGGAGGCGGCTATGTAAGTGGAGATAAAAGCAGTTTTCAGGCAAATAGTTTAATGGAAGACTGTTTGCAAGCTGGTATCTCTGTGGTGACTTGCAATTATCGGTTTATTACTACCGACCCGTTTCCAGCTCCTATGCAGGATGGGACAAGGGCGATTCAGTTTGTAAGAAGTCAGGCTGAAGAATGGGGAATTGATATCGAGCGTATTGCTACATCTGGTTCATCTGCAGGTGGGCATATTGCGCTTTGGAATGCGCTTCGAGGAAACTTAGCCAATCCGGAGAGTTCTGATCCAATCGAACGAGTACCATCAGATGTGTCTGCCTTCATTGGTTTTGGCACACAAGTTTCAAAAGATCAGCGTTTTTACGAAGATATTTACGACGGTCCTCACATCCAGTCGAATATCGCTCTATTTTATGGGATCTCTTCGACGGAAGAACTGTATCATCCTAATACTTTAGAGCTTGCGGAAAAAGCCTCCGCTATTAACTATATGTCAGCATCAGCACCACCTCTCTTTATGACGTATGATTATCCGTTTGACCAACCATACATTTCTACAGATGCGCCTGTTGGCGAGATGGTTCATCATCCGATACATGGATACATATTAAAGAAAAAATATGATGAATATCAAATTCCTTTTGTATTCCGTCATACAAGTGACCCTGTACGCCCAGGAGAAATGGTCCGATTTCTATGGGAGTGCTTTTCATAAGTAGGAATAATAAGATAGAAGAACGCCCGGCATTGACGGGCGTTCTTCTATCCGCCCGAAAACAAGTAGTATCCGCCCGAAAACAAGTAGTATCCGCCCGAAAACAAGTAGTATCCGCCCGAAAACAAGTAGTATCCGCCCGAAAACAAGTAGTATCCGCCCGAAAACAAGTAGTATCCGCCCGAAAACAAGTAGTATCCAGTTTCGAGTTATGGAGGTTTTGTGACGAATGTTGCAATTTTTTCGTTTATTTTGTACAATAATAGGGTCAACTTTTTGAAGGAGTCATGCGGGTGTAGTTTAGTGGTAAAACTACAGCCTTCCAAGCTGTTGTCGTGGGTTCGATTCCCATCACCCGCTCCATACATACCAACGCAGGGTTTTGTTTTATATAAAAAACAAGGCTTTGCGTTTTTTATATGCTTAGCGTATTTCCAGTATTTGATCAGCAGGTTCATTTGTAATAGTGGATGTGGTCACTTCCATTCATTCACTTTTTGCCTGTAATAACTTATAGTGTAAAATAGTAGCAAATCATTCTAATTAGGAAGGGGACGAGTCTGTGGATTATGCTCAATTAAAACAAGATATTATCCAGTTCAGTCAAGAGATTGGAATTGATAAAATTGGCTTTGCCAGCTCCGATCCTTTTATTGAAATGAAAAATCGATTATTAAGACAACAGGAGCTTGAGTACCAATCAGGCTTTGAGCATAAAAATATTGAGGAACGCACAGATCCTTCTTTAATATTTGATCAACCTCGCTCGATTATTGCGATTGCTCTTGCTTACCCTTCACGAATGGAAGAACCACCTCGTGGAAAAAAAGGGGAGAGAAGGGGCTTGTTTTGTCGTGCCTCTTGGGGAGTTGATTACCACCAGCTTGTTAAGGAAAAATTAACTCAACTAGCTGTATATATAAAAGAACAAGTACCCGAAACGGCTATTAAAACGATGGTAGATACAGGGGAACTTGTGGACCGAGCCGTTGCAGAGCGTGCCGGAATCGGATGGAGTGGAAAAAACTGTTCGATTATCACACCGGAATTTGGTTCATATGTCTATTTAGGAGAGATGATTACCAATCTTCCGCTTGAACCAGATGAACCGCTCCAAGACCAGTGTGGGGAATGCACGATGTGTTTAGATGCTTGTCCTACAGGAGCGTTGGTTCAACCAGGTCAATTAAACGCCAAACGTTGCATTGCTTTTCTCACACAGACAAAGGATTTTTTACCGGATGAATTCAGAACCAAGATCGGAAATCGCTTATATGGATGTGATACATGTCAATCTGTCTGCCCAAAAAACAAGGGGATGGATTTTCATCATCATCAAGCGATGGAGCCGGAACCTGAGATGGTAAAACCTTTATTAGATCCTTTGTTAGAGTTATCAAACCGCCAATTTAAAGAAATTTTTGGTGAGATGTCTGGTTCTTGGCGTGGAAAAAAGCCAATTCAGAGAAATGCGATTATTGCATTAGCCCATTTTAAGGAAAAAGAATCTGTAGGTAAATTGACGAAGATTATGGAAAAAGACGTCCGTCCTGTTTTGCGTGGTACTGCCGCATGGGCGCTAGGGAAAATTGGTGGTGCAGAAGCGAAAGAGGCATTGCTCCAAGCACAACAGAAAGAACAAGATATTTCCGTTTTAGAGGAAATTGAAAAAGGATTAGAATTTTTCCAAAAAGAGACCGAAGCATAGCTTCGATCTCTTTTTTCATGCGCATCTATAATCATGGTTGTGGGGGCTTGCTGCATATAGTTTATGGAGGAGGGATGTGGTGAGACAACAATTAGCATTGGCACTTGAAGAGCGAATCGACCAATTGGTGCGTAGAAAAAAGCCAGAAGAAGAGAAGGTGATAAAAAAACTGGATTCTCTAACAAAAAGGAAAGCAACATTAGTGAAGGTTCTGGGAAAAGGTAAGATTACCACGATGGAAAGAGCAAAAGAGCAAGACCATATTACTTATCAAATTCATTTAAAATATGTAATCAAGCAAGCTGATTTCATGTATATAGAAGAAGAGATTGAGCAGAGGCAGGCACGTTTTTTTAAAAATAAATTAGTCGATGATCAAGAGATAGCTATTGAATATTCAAAACAAGAGGTAAATGATCCTGAATTTGAAGAAGGCTCAGAAAGGATCACGTTTATTTATGATCGCTTAAAAGCTGTCCAATATGCAGAGAAATGGTGGGATGATTACAATCCAGCTTATGAAAAGTTTGAGGTGGATTGTACCAATTTTATATCGCAATGTCTCCATGTTGGCGGCGCGCCGATGAGAGGGCATCCTAATAGAGGGAAGGGGTGGTGGTATCAAAATAAAAATTGGAGCTATAGTTGGTCTGTTGCTAATTCTTTGAAAACGCATCTTGGCAGTTCAACAATTGGACTGCGTGCACAAGAGGTGAATGATCCTCGTGAATTAAAATTAGGTGATGTGATATGTTACGATTTTCAAGGGGATGGCCGTTTTGATCATAATACGATTGTGACAGGCAAGGACGCAGCAGGTGAACCGCTCGTGAATGCTCACACGTACAATAGTCGAATGAGATATTGGGCATACGAAGATTCAACAGCCTATACCCCAAATATTCAATATAAAATGTACACGATTATAGATGATTCTTAAAGATATAGAAGTGTTCAAAAAGGTGGATAAAAAGTACCGAGTCGGCTAAAGGCGCTGATGCAGTTCAACAACACAACACTAGTACATCCTGTACGTCGAAAGTTGAGGTGGACTTGGTACTGATTTCCTTGCTGTCAGCAGGAAGTGGGGAATGTTAACGGAAAATCCTTTCTCTTAATACGTGAACAAAAGGAAACCTTCCCTGAATCCGCTTCGTACAAAGGAAAAGTGGTTTTTCTTTTGCAAGAAGCGGAAAAGCAAGCCAACGAACTTGCGGTGTATGGTGACTTCGACGTTCGATACTGGACGTGTCGGTACTTAGTAGAAGATCTTTTATCTCGCAGCGTCATTTTTACCAGGCTTTTTGAACCTCCTCATATGGTGTATAATGGCACAGTAACGTTTATTGATGAGGTGAAAGAAAGTGCCAAACCATGTTGTTTTATATCAACCAGAAATTCCTGCAAACACAGGAAATATTGCCAGAACTTGTGCTGCAACAGATACTCATTTGCATTTGATTCGGCCGCTTGGCTTCTCAACAGATGATAAAATGTTAAAGCGTGCCGGATTGGATTATTGGGAGTTTGTGAATATTACTTATTACGATTCCCTTGAAGAGTTTTTCTTCAAGAATCAAGGGGGCCAATTTTATTATTTGACCAAATTCGGTCAAAAACCTCATACAACCTTTGATTACAGTGATCCTAAGGCCCAACATTATTTTGTTTTTGGAAGGGAAACGAGTGGATTACCGCAGGATTTAATTGAACAGAATATCGATCATTGCTTGCGGATCCCGATGAATGATCATGTCCGTTCACTTAATTTATCGAATACAGCGGCCATTCTAGTCTATGAGGCTTTACGTCAGCAAGGAAACCCTGGATTGCATTAACAGAAAGGATCTCCTATTTTTGATAGGAGATCCTTTCTGTTGTGAATCCTGATTAATGGTCATGATGTTGCAAGTATTGTTGGCCTAACTGGATAATTTCTTGTATTTCATTTTTGAAGAAAGAGGAATCTGCCTTTCTTTTGATCGAATAGAGGACACTTTCGATTAAAAAGTCCCTAGGTGATTCGGTTTGTAATTCTGAATGTAGGAACTCGAATCGTTCTTTACGACCTTGTTTTACAGCCATCTCATCCATTCTCTTAAGTAATATTTCCAGCTGGGTTATAAATTGTTTCTTAATATCAATCGGATCTATTTGTATATCCTGATTATAAGGATGAAGCCAGTCAGCAGGAAAGAAAGGTTTGTTTTCTTCGCTCTGATTCGAAATAATTGTTCGTAACTGTTTTAAGGTATAATAAATTATTTCTCTTAACTCATATTTCTTTTTAGAGCCCAGCATCCAAACATGTGTCATATAATGGATCATTCCAAAACAAATACAAGCATAATCAAGCGAATACTCTTTTGTATGATCCCCAAATAAATCAACCACCCTTGAAGCAGTCCACTGTAATTCTACTTTATGTTGGTTTTGGATAAATGCCTTTAAATCTTGATCTTTTGAGCTATAGATAGATTCAAATAATGGAAGTAAATTTTGTTTGCGATTCATTTCCATTCGAACTAATACTTGTTGGACGAAGACATCCGGATCGTTCTTTTCCTTACCGAAGGAAATTTCCTCTCGAATCACTTCAGCTTCCTCACGAACCATCTCTAGAATAGCGATTAAACAATCGTTTTTAGAAGCAAAATGATTGTAAAAGGTTCCCTTTGCGATACTGGCTTCATTTAATATATCTTTAATCGATGTGGCAGAAAATCCCTTTTGGATAAATAGACGGTGTGCTACATCAATAATTTGCTTTTTTCTTTGGTTCATAATCTCACCTTTTATACTTGTAGTCTAAATCATATTTTACCTTAATGACAAGGTTTAGACAAACATTTAAAAAAGGAAAAAAGTTTTTGTTGATTTTTTTAGACCATGGGTTTAAAATATTTAAAGTAATGAGTTCGTATTATACTAATACAGATGAAAGACTGACTGGGGGAATTTATATGGATATTGAATCCATTCAAAAAAAACCGCCTTATGGAGCTATAGCGGTTCTTTTTATTGGCGCATTTGTCTCAATTCTAAATAACACTTTAATAAATATTGCTCTACCATCTATTCAAAGAGAGTTTGAAATTGGTACTGCAACCGTACAATGGTTAGCAACAGGGTATATGCTTGTGAACGGCATTCTCATTCCAGCGAGTGCTTTTTTTATTCAACGATTTACGAATCGAAGTTTGTTCATAACAGCAATGAGTTTATTTTCTTTAGGAACATTACTGGCACTTATTGCACCTAATTTTGGTCTATTGCTTGCAGGAAGAATGATTCAAGCAGCAGGATCAGCGATTATGATGCCATTGCTAATGAATGTCATGTTAACAGCTTTTCCAGTGGAAAAAAGAGGAACAGCAATGGGCTTTTTTGGTTTGGTTATGATCGTAGCCCCTGCCATTGGCCCAACATTATCCGGATATTTGATCCAAACCTTTAGCTGGAGAGCATTATTCTCTGTCGTTTTGCCATTTGCTATTCTAGTATTGGTGATTGCGATTTTTAAATTGAAAAATATTACTCCACAACAGAAGGTTCATCTTGATTTTCTTTCGCTTGTTTTATCAAGTATTGCTTTTGGAGGAATATTATACGGATTTAGTTCAGCTGGGGATCAAGAAGTCGGTTGGGGAGCACCTCAATCATACGTACCATTAGTAGTAGGAACAATTAGCTTGATTATCTTTGTTATACGCCAACTAAAAATGGAAGAGCCTATGCTTGAATTCCGAGTTTATAAGCATCCAATGTTTGCTTTGTCATCTGTTATTTCGATTGTCATTGCCGTATCGATGTTTTCTGGAATGATTCTTACGCCTCTTTATGTTCAAGAAATAAGAGGGATTTCTCCTTTGAATTCTGGTTTGTTAATGCTGCCAGGTGCTTTGTTAATGGGGATCATGTCTCCAATTACAGGTCGCTTATTTGACAAGTATGGTGCTAGGATTCTTGCCGTTATCGGTATTACAGTGATGACAGTGACGACTTATTTATTCTCGAGATTAACAATGGATACTTCGATCACTCATTTAGTGCTACTTTATACATTTAGAATGTTTGGAATGTCAATGGTGATGATGCCTGTTATGACAAACGGAATGAACCAATTGCCAATGAGGGATAACCCACATGGAACTGCGATAAATAACACACTTAACCAAGTTTCAGGAGCGATTGGAACAGCCTTTATGATTACCGTAATGTCGAAAAGAGCGGCAAGTGCAGGTGCAGAATTAGCTGCAGATGCCCAAGCAAAAGCGGATCCTAATGCTCAACTAACACCTGAAGCAATGGAAAAAATGCAGGAATTGATTGGCCATCAAGCAATGTTAGATGGTATTACACATGCATTCTTCATTTCGACCATTATTGCGGCTGTAGCCCTTGTTCTTGCCTTGTTTATGAAACGGGTCAAACCGCCGATGGAAGACGTTAAACGAGAAGTGAAAGTGAAAACAGAACAAGTTGCTACCGAATAAGCGAAAAAAAGTCTTGCGATCATCAAATTTGGATGATCACAAGGCTTTTTTGTTTGCTTATGAATTTATAAAATTCTAGCTTATGTCGCGGTCGACATCCAGCTCCAGCGCCTACCCCCAGGATGGCGCGAATTTAGCCTTTCTTCTTACATCAAGGCGCTTGCGCTTTTCTTCTTGTTAAGGAAACTATAAAATTGTCGCTTGTGGATAACTGCTTACATTGCGGTTGGTGTCTAGCTCCAGGCGCCATCGGCTCGAGGTCAAATAACCTGAGACAATGAAAGGCAAAGAACGCCTTTCTTTGTCTCAGAACATTTGCTTGTCGCCGATAGGCGGGCGCCTTGCGCTTTTCTTGTTCAATAAACAGAGCAAAACGCCAATCCGGATAAAAGGGAATGGCGTTTGATAAGTTATTTTTTAGTAGTTCCTGGCTTGTCTTCATATCCAGAAGTGAAAATGGCGGCCAAGAATGCGATACATACACCAATGATTAAGATCAATTTCATCTTTATGTAAGCCTCCCTTTTAAAATCTATCCTTCTTCCACTTATTATAGCCCATTATCAGAGGAATGTCGCATATTTTGTGGATTTTCTCTTTCGCTTATTGTTCAAAGTAGGCAATTTTGTGAATGGGAACCCTTCTATGTCTTATTTTATAGTATATAGGAGCTGGACCTGTTTAAGGGAAAGTATCATGTTTAGTTGTCCACCCGCATAGAATGAAATAATCATCTCTCATCACACCTACTGGGGAGGTTTATATGGATATTTTAAAAAGAATTGAACAATATCGTTCACAAGAAGAAGAATTGAAATGGGAAGGAACCTTTGCCGAATATTTACAATTAGTGAAAGAAAAGTCATGGATTGCTCAATCTGCCCATTCACGCATATATAATATGATAAAAGATGCTGGTGTGGAGGAAGAGAATGGCAGAAGAGTATATAAGTTTTTTAATTCGGAATTATATGGATTGGAAGAGGCTTTGGAAAAATTAGTGGAGGAATATTTCCATCCATCGGCTAAACGATTAGATGTTAGAAAAAGAATTCTTCTTTTAATGGGACCAGTGAGTGGTGGAAAATCGACTCTTGTCACAATGCTAAAAAGAGGTCTAGAGGCATATACAAGGACTGACAACGGTGCGGTCTATGCCATAAAAGGTTGTCCGATGCACGAAGATCCTCTACATTTAGTGCCAGCCCATTTACGCGAAGACTTCCATAAGCAATATGGAATTAAAATCGAAGGGCATTTATCCCCTTTGAACTCATTGCGGCTTGAAGAAGAATATGGCGGACGCATTGAAGATGTGATCGTTGAGCGAATCTTCTTCTCAGAAGATAAGCGAGCAGGAATTGGCACCTTTAGTCCATCTGACCCTAAGTCTCAGGATATTGCAGATTTGACAGGGAGTATTGATTTTTCAACGATTGCAGAATACGGTTCAGAATCCGATCCCAGAGCCTATCGTTTTGATGGGGAGTTGAATAAAGCCAATCGTGGCTTAATGGAATTTCAAGAAATGCTGAAATGTGATGAGAAGTTTTTATGGCATTTATTATCTTTGACACAAGAAGGCAATTTTAAAGCGGGTAGGTTTGCTTTAATTAGCGCAGATGAATTAATTGTTGCCCATACAAATGAAACGGAGTACCGTTCCTTTATCGCAAATAAAAAGAATGAGGCACTTCATTCGCGAATCATTGTTATGCCAGTCCCATATAATTTGAAGGTTTCAGAAGAAGAGCGTATATATGAAAAAATGATTAGAGAAAGTGATGTTGCAGACGATGTGCATATCGCACCACATACTTTGAAAGTGGCAGCTATGTTTACGATCTTAACAAGACTGAAGGAAACAAAAAGAGGCGATGTCGACGTAATTAAGAAAATGCGTCTATATGACGGGGAGAATGTAGAAGGTTTTAATTCGGCTGATGTAGATGAGATGAAAAATGAATTTCAGGAAGAGGGTATGAGTGGGATTGATCCACGCTATGTCATTAATCGTATTTCATCCACGATTATACGAAAAGGCATCACATCAATCAATGCGCTAGATGTTTTACGCTCCTTAAAGGAAGGACTTGATCAGCATCCATCGATTACGAATGAACGGAAGGAAGTCTATTTAAATCATATTTCTTTAGCAAGAAAAGAATATGATGACATTGCTAAGAAAGAGGTTCAAAAGGCATTTGTTTATTCTTATGAAGAATCGGCAAAGACTTTAATGGATAATTATCTAGATAATGTAGAAGCTTTTTGTAATAAAGCAAAACTTAAGGATCCACTAACAGGGGAAGAAATTAGTCCTGATGAGAAATTAATGCGATCAATTGAAGAACAAATCGGTGTATCTGAAAATGCGAAAAAATCATTTAGGGAAGAAATACTTATTCGGATTTCTGCGCTTGCACGCAAGGGAAAGAGCTTCGACTATCGTTCTCATGACAGGTTACGGGAAGCAATCCAAAAGAAATTGTTTGCTGATTTAAAAGATGTTGTCAAGATCACCACTTCAGCAAAAACACCAGATGAGCAGCAATTAAAGAAAATCAATGAAGTAGTGGCTAGGTTAATTGATGAACATGGCTATAACTCAACCTCCGCCAATGAATTATTAAGATATGTCGGTAGTTTATTAAATCGCTAAGTTTCTATAACAAAGCACAATTTAAGGTTGCCTCCACATTGAAGGCAACCTTTCATACTCTCTGTCTGAAATCCTGATTATCTAAAAAAATCGTTTAGTGTGAACTCCAAAATTTGTCCTATTCTTAAAAAAGTTTGTAAATATCTATCGCCTGCTGCATAGGATAGAGTAATTAACAATCATACAAAGTCAATTTACGCTACCAATATCTTATGCCGATAGGGGCAAATGGTGAATAAGGAGGGTAAAAAGATGGCTGAATCAGAACACGGCCAGTTTGTCGTCTCACAGGAAGATTGGTCCCTCCACAGAAAAGGACATGATGATCAGACTCGTCATCAAGAAAAAGTCCAAGATGCGATACGTAAAAATTTGCCAGATTTAATCACAGAAGAAAGTATTATCATGTCTGACGGACGGGATGTTGTAAAAATACCGATTCGATCATTAGATGAATATAAAATTCGCTATAATTATGATAAAAATAAACATGTAGGTCAGGGTGATGGAGATAGTCAGGTAGGGGATGTCGTTGCAAGGGGACAAAATCCGCAGAAAGGACCAGGGAAAGGCCAAGGGGCTGGTGATGCTGCCGGTGAGGACTATTATGAAGCGGAAGTCTCCATGATGGAATTAGAAGAGGCCTTGTTCAAGGAATTAGAATTACCTAATTTACAGAGAAAAGAACAAGATCAAAATCAAATTACTGATATTGAATATAATGACATCCGTAAGACTGGGTTAATGGGGAATATTGACAAAAAAAGAACGATGCTATCTGCCTTTAAACGCAATGCAATAAAAGGAAGCCCAAGCTTTCATCCAATCTATCCAGAAGATTTGAAATTTAAAACATGGAATGACATTCAAAAGCCAGAGTCCAATGCCGTTATTCTTGCGATGATGGATACAAGTGGCTCAATGGGAATCTGGGAAAAATATATGGCGCGAAGTTTCTTCTTTTGGATGAGTCGTTTTCTACGAACCAAATATGAATCTGTTCAAATTGAATTTATTGCTCACCATACAGAGGCAAAGGTTGTCACAGAAGAGGAATTCTTTTCAAAGGGGGAAAGTGGAGGGACGATCTGCTCATCTGTTTACAAAAAAGCATTAGAATTGATCAATGAAAAGTATAATCCAGAACGTTATAATATCTATCCTTTTCACTTTTCAGATGGTGATAACTTAACCTCTGATAATGCTAGATGTATTCGTCTGGTAAATGAAATTATGGAAAAAGCAAATATGTTTGGCTATGGGGAAGTCAATCAATATCAGCGAAACTCAACGCTAATGTCTGTTTACAAACATATAAAAAACGAAAAATTCTATTATTATGTTTTAAAAGAAAAAGCGGATGTATTTCATGCGATGAAAAGTTTCTTCAAAAAAGAACAAAAACAACCCGTATAAGTTCAAGCAAAGGAAATCCTGATTCTTCGGGATTTCCTTTGCTTTAACGCGTCGATCTATTGACTAAATTGGGTGATCAGTGTACGATTACATAGATATTGTAGATGAATTTTAAAAATTTGCTCTAATAAAGAATACAGGGGGAAATCGTATGAAGGAAAGTTGGAAAAAATTAAGTGTATCGGCCTTATTATTATTACTTATCTTAGCAGGATGTGGGCAGTCGTCCTCAGCGCCAGAATCAAGCGGCGACCAGTCTGATCAAGAAGAAGAACAGAGCGAGGATGCGGGGGAGACATATAACATTGGTGTAACTCAAATTGTAGCGCATCCGTCATTAAATGCTGCGTATGACGGCTTTCAGAAGGCGATGGAGGATGCTGGACTTACAGTGGAATACAATGAGAACAATGCAAATGATGATAAAAGCGCGAATACAACCATTGCATCTGACTTGGTGAACTCAGATGTAGATTTAATATTTGCAAACTCTACTCCTAGTGCACAAGCGGTAGCAAGTGCAACAAAAGATATTCCTGTCATATTTACTTCAGTAACAGATGCTGTTGGGGCAGAATTAGTTGAATCAAATGAGAATCCGGGTGGAAATGTCACAGGAACCGTTGACACGCACCCAGACGCGATTCCTAATACCATCCAATTTTTGGCTGAAGAGCTGGAAATGAAGAAAGTAGGCATGGTTTATAATGCGGGAGAACAAAATTCACGTGCACAAGTGGATATTGCGAAAAAGGCAGCGGAAGATCTAGGCTCTGATATAACGATTGTAGAGGCAACTGCCGCTACTTCTGCTGATGTGAAACAGGCAACAGAATCATTAATTGGAAAAGTTGATTCACTTTATATTATTACCGATAATACGGTTGTATCGGCACTTGAGTCGGTCATCACTGTGGCGAATGAGAATAAATTGCCTTTAATGGTTGGAGAGCTTGATTCGGTTCGAAGAGGTGGGTTAGCCGCTTATGGGTTCGAATATACTGATATTGGTTATGAAGCGGGAGAAATGGCGATTAAAATTCTCAAAGGGGCAGCTGATCCAGAGGAATTATCTGTGCAATACCCGCAGAATTTGAAATTTGTTATCAATCAGGAAACGGCTGAAACAATTGGCTTGGAAATAAAGGATGAATGGGATGCCGAACTTGAATAGGAGATGATTCTAAATGTTTGCAGCGATGTTTGGCTCCGTTGAACAAGGAATCATCTATGGAATTATGGCACTTGGAGTGTATTTATCATTCCGAGTGCTTGATTTTCCTGATTTAACCGTTGACGGAAGCTTTGTGACAGGGGCGGCTGTTGCCGCTACCATGGTCGTATTAGGATATAATCCGATTATTGCGACGGTAATGGCCTTAATTATTGGCTTTTTAGCTGGATGTTTAACAGGGCTTTTGCATACAAAGGGAAAGATAAATGCCTTGCTTTCAGGAATATTAATGATGATTGCCCTTTACTCTATTAATCTCCGAATTATGGGCTTTTCAAGAGAAAATACGATCAGTCTACCAAATATCCCGCTTATGAATGATGAAACTATCTTTACTAAATTTACGAATTTTTGGAGTACACTAGGAATTGATAATGCGTTAAATGGACTGCTGTCTAGCATGGGTATCAAATTTCTTCCTTCAACATGGGGGATTCTTTTCTTAATGATTGTGATCACTTTCGTATTTAAATTTCTGACTGATTGGTTATTGCAGACAGAAATTGGGCTTGCGATTCGAGCGACAGGTGATAACAAACGAATGATTAAGAGTTTCTCTGCAAATACGGATTATTTGA
This sequence comes from Bacillus sp. J14TS2, assembly GCF_018333015.1. Classification (NCBI taxonomy): domain Bacteria; kingdom Bacillati; phylum Bacillota; class Bacilli; order Caryophanales; family Bacillaceae; genus Bacillus; species Bacillus sp. J14TS2. Next base: position 78,361 of record NZ_BORE01000016.1, read on the forward strand.
TTATCTTTGGTCTAGGGCTATCCAATGCCCTCGTTGCTTTTTCTGGTGCCCTATTTGCCCAGTATTCCAAAAGCTCAGATGTTGGTATGGGAATCGGGATGATAATCATCGGACTTGCCTCTGTGATTATTGGAGAAGCTATTTTTGGCACAAAAACGTTAATGAGGACGACGATGGCCGTTGTGGCAGGGGCAATTATTTATCGTCTTATTCTTGGTCTAGCCCTTCGTGTTGATATTTTAGATACTGGGGATATGAAGCTGATTACTGCTGTCATTGTTATTCTTGCACTAATCATTCCACAATTTTTTGAAAAAAGAAGAGAAAAGAAACGAAAAGCAAAGCGGTATGCGGATAGAATGGCAGCGATGAATAAATCCCTTGGAAAGGGGGAGGATTCCATTGCTCAAACTGGAACAGATTAATAAGGTTTTTAATGAAGGTACACCAGACGAGAAGATCGCCCTTGACCAAATTAATTTAGAGTTAAAAGCAGGCGATTTTGTCACGATTATTGGCAGTAATGGGGCTGGAAAATCGACTTTAATGAATATGATATCTGGCGCATTGTCTCCAGATATTGGTGATGTTTGGATCGATAAAAAAAATGTAACAAAGCTAGCTGAATTTAGACGTTCGCGATTGATTGGCAGGGTGTTTCAGGACCCGATGGCTGGTACAGCTCCGTCGATGACGATTGAAGAGAATTTAGCGATGGCTTATTCCCGTAATAAAAAAAGAGGGTTGCGCAGAGGTGTAGATAAGCAAAGAAAGGAATTCTTCCGAGAATCCCTGGCTTCACTCCATTTAAATTTAGAGAATCGGTTAAACGCGAAGGTTGGATTATTATCTGGGGGAGAAAGGCAGGCATTATCTTTGTTGATGGCTACCTTCACCCAACCAGCGATGTTATTACTAGATGAACATACTGCAGCGTTGGATCCCTCAAGGGCAGAATTAATTACGAACTTAACTAAACAATTAGTGGAAAAGCATCGCTTAACAACACTTATGGTCACGCATAATATGCAGCAAGCCTTAGACCTCGGAAACCGTTTGATCATGATGGATAAAGGGCAAATTATTCTAGAAGTGGATGAAGAAACGAAACCAAGCCTAACTATTGATAAATTAATGGCCGAATTCCAACGAATTCGTGGAGAAAAGCTTGTGGATGATAAAACACTCTTAAGTGTTTAAAACAGCAAATAAAAAACAGCTAGAGAAAAATAATATATTTTTCTCTAGCTGTTTTTTTAGTGAGGCAAGAAGGCAAGTTGGAAAAAGAACATGACTCCGAAGACGTACACGATGGGATGGACTTCCCGCCATTTCCCTGTTGCAATTTTTAGAAGGGGATAGGATACAAATCCTAAGGCAATCCCTGTCGCAATACTAGATGTTAATGGCATGCTGAGAATGATCAAAAAGGCTGGGAAAGCTTCTTCCATCTTTTTCCATTCAATATTGGCAACAGCACCAATCATTAAGCTACCTACAATTATAAGCGCAGGGGCTGTAATGGCAGAGAGACCTGATACGGCGCTTACGAGCGGCCCAAAAAATGCAGCAATGATAAATAACACAGCTACCGTTAGCGTGGTGAGTCCAGTTCTACCCCCAGCAGCAACGCCCGAGGTGGACTCAATATATGCACTTGTCGGCGTTGTTCCTAACATCGCACCTGCAGATGCTGCAACAGAGTCGGCCAACAAAGCTTGACGCGCACGGGGCATTGTTTTGCCTTTCATTAAGCCAGCTTGTTCTGCCACTCCAATCATTGTTCCGGTTGTATCAAAGATGGTTACAAGCAGGAATGAGAAAATGACAGCATACAAACTGTGCTGAATCACATCGGAAAAAGCAGTAATCGGGTTCGAAATGATCAGACCTTCGGGTAGATGTGGTAATTGCACAAACCCTTGGTCAAAGGATAAATGCCCAGTGAAAAAAGCGATGATTCCTGTCATAATCATGCCAATAAAAAAGGCGCCATGTACTCGCATAGCCATTAATATTAATGTAATCGCTAATCCTAAGAGAGCGAGTAAGGTTTCGGGAGAATGCAGGTCACCGAGCTGAACGAGGTTATCGGGATGTGCTACGATAATATTTGATTGTCGTAACCCAATAAAGGCAATAAACAAACCAATGCCCGCAGTAATTCCATGTTTCAGGTTATCAGGTATAGCCTCGATCAGAATCTTACGAAAGGATGTTAATGACAGAATCAAAAAGATAATTCCTGCGACAAACACAGCAGAAAAGGCAGTTTGATATGTAATCCCCCCATGGGAACCTACGACAGAATAGGCAAAATAAGCATTCATGCCCATACCGGGAGCAATCGCAATTGGATAATTAGCAGCTAGAGCCATCCATAAGGTGCCAATGACCGTCGCGACAATCGTTGCAGTAAATACCTGATCAAACGGAACACCAGCATCTTTTAAAATAATTGGATTCACAACGACAATATAGACCATCGTCATAAAGGTCGTGAGCCCGGCAATTAATTCTGTTTTTACATTTGTTTGATTCTCTTTTAGTTTAAACATGAAATCCCTCCAGAAAAGCGAACAATAAATATTACATTGATTATAATATTCGTTTTTGCATAGAAAAACAAATGATTGCTACTTTTTCTCAAAAAATAAAGAAGCTTTCTAAATAGCTTCTTCATATCCTAATCATAAAAACCGTTTTTGAGTTTCTGGAGAGGGAAGCATACAGGATTGCTTCTTTCCAAACCATTTATAGCGATGATTTGCGATAAAATTGTAAAAAAAATTTCGAATTGGTACAGGAACCACAAGTAGAAAATGGGCGAGCTTCCAAACTCCATTTAAGTGTCTACAGATCCGTAAAACGGCTGTACTCTTACGATATATTTTGCCTTTTTCTATTAAAATCATGCTGCTTCCATCATTTTGTACATTATATTGATTTAATAATTTTTTTCCTTCCACCCCTTGTAAGGATGCAAAGTGAAAGTAAGCGGTAGAATCATGCTTTATGATGAATTGGACACTGCTATTACATAGATTGCATTCGCCATCAAATAAAATAATCGCGTCCATCAGAGATCCTCCTTCATCTTAGCGTTTCTTCCATTATAAAAGAAACTAAGCAAATAAATCTAATATCAAATAAATAAGTGCAGCGAGAAGGGCACTGATTGGCAAAGTAATCACCCAAGTAACAAGCATGCGTTTTGCTGTATCCCATTTTACGCCTCTTACTCTGTGAGACGCTCCCACACCTAAAATTGATGAGGAAATCACATGTGTTGTACTAACTGGTAAATGAATATAAGTGGCGCCAAAAATAATAAGCGCTGAACTCAAATCAGCAGCAACGCCATTAACTGGACGAATTTTCATAATTTTTCCGCCAACAGTTTTAATAATCTTCCAACCACCGATCGAGGTACCTAAGGCCATTGCCGTTGCGCAAGATAATTGCACCCAAAAGGGAATATCATCAGTTGTATGGAAATTATTAGCGATTAAAGCCATCGTAATAATTCCCATTGATTTCTGTGCATCATTTGTACCGTGCGTAAAAGACTGTAATGCCGCGGTGAAAATTTGAAAATAACGGAAACGTTTATTTGTTTTAGGTAAATTTAGATTTTTAAAGACAATTTTAAAAATCGAATAAATGATATAACCGATGACAAAAGCCATAATAGGCGAGAAAATGAGTGCTTCTATAATTTTAAGAAATCCACCATATTTAATCGCATGGAAACCTGCAGAAATAATCGTTGCTCCTGCAATCGATCCAATCAATGCATGTGATGAACTACTGGGAATCCCAAAATACCAGGTAATTAGATTCCAAATAATAGAAGAAAGCAAAGCAGCCATTAAGACCAAGGAGCCATTATCTAATGTAAAGGGATCAACAATATCCTTTGTGATGGTTTGGGCAACTCCTGTAAACGCTAGTGCACCAAGAAAGTTCATGATGGCAGCCATGCCAATCGCAATTCGCGGTGGGAGGGCTTTTGTTGATACAGAAGTGGCGATCGCATTTGCTGTATCATGAAACCCATTTATAAAGTCAAACACTAGCGCTAATATCACGATAATGACTGTAACTAGAAAAATTGAATCAACCATGAATAAAGACTCCCTTAAGCATTTTTCATCACAATACTTTCAAGTGTGTTGGCAACACCTTGACAGCTATCTGTAATTAGCTCTAGATTTTCATAAATTTCCTTTAATTTGATTAAACGAATTGGGTCTGATTCCACGGTAAATAAATGTTTGATACTTTCACGCAATACATCATCACATTTTGATTCATAATCTTTAATTTTGATGGCATGTGGGCGCACATCAGGTAATCTTTTGCTAAATATTAGACCGATGCATAATTCAATTTCATTGACGCATTTCACAATAGCTTCTACAAATTTATACATGTAGTCATCGGCATGGATAATATTGTACATATGAAATAAAGCCGCAGTATCTTCCATCCCGTCAAGGACATCATCCATAATCATTGATAGAGCAAGAATATCTTCTCTTTCGATTGGCGTGATAAAAGAATTATTTAACTCTGTAATGATCTCATGAACATAGTTGTCTCCAATTGATTCGTATTCCTTCATTTTTTCAGCAAATATTTCGGTATCTTCGATGGTGTCTAATTTAAATTCCGCAAAATAATCTGCGCTTTCTTGCAAATTCATGGCAATTTTTTCAAGCAATGTTGCAAACTTGTCCTTTTTATTTTTAAATACCATATGCGCATCCTCCATATTTTGATAATGATCAAACTATCTTATTTTATCGCAAAAAGAGAAAAAGATAAAAGGTTTTGTCATAATTTGTTGCAGATTTTTCTGAAAATGCTTACATTTATCTAGGAAATAAAAAAATAATAAAGGGATTTGGGTCTATTGTAACCAACATGATTAAGTTTAATTAGACTAGGGAGCTATGGACTATAGTGACACTGCTTAATACGAATAAAAGGAGCCATCCTTATTCATGGCTCCTTTCGTTACTAACTTCATCGCGTGATTGTTAGATGTCTCCATAGTGGGTGAAATCAAATATAGGTGGAACGTCAAGAAATGGGGCGGTTACCTTGATCTTTTCTAATGTAAATGGATGCGTAAATTCAAGATAACGCGCATGTAAAGCTTGCCGCGAAAAACGTGGACTTCCACCGTATAGGAGATCCCCGGCTAAGGGATATCCTAATGATTGCATATGTACACGGATTTGATGAGTTCGTCCTGTAGCTAATGAGCATTGCACAAGTGTTAATTGCTCTTGGGGAAAGCAATCTAAAACTTCGTAATTGGTAGTTGCGGCTTTCCCAGTTTTTGAAACTCTTCTTCTTGTGGGATGGTGCCGATCTCTGCCAATTGGCTTATCAACATGTCCTTTCCCAGTGAAAATGCCATCTGTAAGAGCCCAATAGGTCCGTTGAATCGTTCGATTTTCTAACATCTTATCAAGGATTGTATGACTTAACGCATGCTTTGCATAAAGGATAGCCCCGCTTGTATCTTGATCAAGCCGATGAATATGTCGTACTTTTCGGTGGTCATTCTTACTTTGTAAATAAGCTGCAACTCTGTTAGCTAGTGTATTTCCTTCGTTATGGTTGGGATGTACAGCTAGACCGGCTGGTTTATTCACAATGAATAAATGGTTATCCTCATAAAGAATCTCACAAGGAATTGAATGCGGTTGTAGACTGGTTTCTTTCTCATGATTCACTTTGATTTTAAGTATATCCTCGCTTTGCAAAGGCTCTACCCAATTTACTAGCTCATCATTTTTGAAAACAATTTTTTCCATTCTCCATTGATGAAGTTGTTTTTTAGATGTTTGCCAAATGTCTTTAAAAAGTGTTTGTGGCGTAATCCCATCCCATTTTTCATGGACGGAAATACGAATGGGCTGATCCAACATATTGTTTCTCCTTTCAAGTTACTTGATTTTTCCAAGCTATCGAGTGCTCTTTATATGTTATTCTATATAAAAGGTATAAGAGAACGATCAATGGACATTATTCTTTTCATTTTACATGATCATTTCAAGAAATAGTTACTAAAAGAGCTTGTTCAAAAGGAGGATAAAAAGGACCAAGTCGGCTAAAGGCGCTGACGTCCTGTCAGCAACGCCGACACTAGTACATCCTGTACGTCGAAAATTCGCTGTGTCATTCTTACCGGACTTTTTGAACATCATTTAAAAGGTGGGTTTTAAAAATAATGAAAGTAGTAGTAGCGTCCACAGAAGAACAAGTGAATAAACTGAATGAGTTAATTCATTATATTTATCATTCTGCATTTCCACGTTATTTTACTGATCAACAAATTGCTGGGTACATAGATTGGAAAGTACTCCATTTTCCTGAGGAGAAAGAACACCCTCTTTACACGTTGGATGTTGCCTTTCGAGCGATTGCTAGTTTAGAGGTGATTATCTCGATATTAGACGTATTGCCCGAGCAAAAAAAATCATCCGAGCATCAAGAATTATTTAAAAAAAATGTAGACAACCTTTCTCAATCTGGATTGTTTTTCCCTTTTACTTATCAAAATTTTTTACAACCAAAGGAAACTAGCTTTAAGGATACATGCAGTATGTATGCCAAGCCAGCCAATCAATTTTTAATATAAATAATGGCGAAAATTGCTGTTTTCCGTATTATTAGGGGTCTTTAAGGTCCCTTTTTTTTATTGCTTAATCATTTTCAAATTTCACTACTACATATAAGCTAATATTATTAGCTCAAAAGACTTCATTGCGCAGGCATGGCTTCAGTCTTTTCGTTTTCGCACTGGGGACTCCCGCTGATACTATTCCCGCAGGCGTGGCGCCGTTTTTGTTGAAAAAGGAGGGATTATATCCATTTCACTTTCCTTCAACATCCTCGAAAGTTTTTCAAATTTGTGAAAAATCATGAAAGGGCATTCACAATTGATTTTAAAGAATGTAAGATATACTTGGAAAATAATAACGAATACTGTATGTCTTTACACTTATTAGATACAGCATGGAAATAAATTACACTTCATTAGTAATTTGATCGATTAACGGTAATTAACTTATATATAAAGAAAGGAAACATAAAATCAAGTGAGGTGGATTCTTTGAGTGGGAACAAGGAGCAGGAACGATCGGAATGGAAAAACAGGATAGGAGAAACATTGGTTCATCCTGATGGGAGAAGGGTCACTTTCTTGGAACAAGGAATAGACGAGCATGGAGATTTCTTGATTATAGAGCATCAAATAACGAGGCAAGGAATAATGAATGGTCCTCACTGGCATCCAAAGCTTACAGAATCCTTCAAAGTAAGAGAAGGGAGGATGCGTTTCCTTGTCGACGGTCAGGAACAAATTGTCGAGTCTGGGAGCCAGATAACGGTTTACCCAAACCAAGTACATCAATTTTGGAATATAGGTGAGCAGCAACTAGTAGTGACCCATGAGATTCGTCCCCCAGGTCTTCATTGGAAGATGTTTGTCTTAGTTCATAAATTAGAATGTGAAGGGAAAATGACTAGAAAGGGAATACCACGTCATCCACTGTGGCTAGGAGTGGCATGGGAATGCATTGATGGCTATCTTGATGGTCCTCCGAAGTCCTTTCAGAAAGTATTTCTTGGAGGATTGGCGAAGCTCGCCAAAGTATTTGGGTATCGAGTATGAATGTCTTTATCCATTTTGGATCGCACGTGAAGTTCAAAATGCAATTCCTAAACTCGAAGTTGGAAGACAAGCAAATTCATCCTCATCAGGCTCAGTCTAAAGTTGTAGGTTTCCCTCATACGAATAGTGAATGATTGTTCACAAGCCGAACTTATATAATATAATAGAGTGAAAATAAGTGAAACTTCAAACAGTAGGTTTCTTCTATCCCTGCTGCTATCAGTGGATTAAACTAAAATCGCAACATCCTGTTGGCGAGCCCAAAGCACGATATCCTTTCTCTGTGTTGCACGTCTTTGTGAGTTGAGTCTGCAGGCCTGAGGACTACTGACCGTGTTCCTCTTCGAACTTGTGGGATAGAGTAGGCTCACTGCAAGTTGATTCAGGATAAAAGGGGGGATTTTTTGTCAAAACAACTCAACCATCACTCTAATTTACGTACGCTAAAAGAAATTGCTGAACTGTTAAACGAAGGAACTGAAATTTCACCGCTTTTGTCAGGAGTATTACAAAAACTGTTAATAGTGACAGGTGTAACCACAGGGTGGATTTTTTTAATAGATAAGGATGGCAGACATACTGTGGAAGCTGCAGAGCATTTGCCGCCGGCTCTTTCAAAAAATAATTGCGAACCTTTAAAAAAAGGAAGCTGCTGGTGCATGAATGGTTTTAAAAAAGGGACTTTGACTAAAGCCTCTAATATTATCGAATGCCGCAGAATCGAAACAGCAGTAAAGAATCAACAAGGTGAAACGAATGATATTGCTTACCATGCAACTATTCCACTGCAACTGGGAGATGAAATGTTCGGGTTATTAAATGTGGCAGCACCGGGCAAAAAGGAGTTTAGTCGAGATGAATTAGCTTTGTTAGAATCCGTCGCCCTACAAATTGGCTCTGCGATTAAACGTATTAGATTGACGAAGAAGGAGCAGGAAATGGCTCTTATCGAAGAACGGAATCGACTTGCTCGCGATTTGCATGATTCCGTTAATCAATTATTATTTTCCCTCTCACTAACAGCGCGCGGTGGAATAGAAATGACAGGGGATCATGCCACGAAAGAGACTTTTCGTCATATTCAAAATCTCTCACAAGAAGCGCAAACAGAAATGCGTGCTCTAATCTGGCAACTAAGGCCAAGTGGATTAGAGAAGGGGCTTGTGCAGGCAATGAAAGGATATGGAGAGATCTTAGGACTAAAAATTGATACAAAGTTGTCAGGTGTTATTTCCCTTCCTACTCGTGTAGAAGAGACATTATGGAGAGTATGTCAAGAGGCCCTTAATAATTGTAAACGTCACTCGGGTCAGGATGAGGTTTCGATATCAATCACCGTTACATATGGTCGCGTGCGCTTAAAGATTCAGGATCAAGGATGCGGTTTTATCTTTGAAGGAGAGCAAACCCTTCCATCATTAGGAATTGAAGGCATGCAAGATCGTGTTGAGTCACTTGGAGGCTCTTTCAAGCTAGAGACGGCACCAAGTAAAGGGACAGCAATTATCGTAGAATTGCCATATTAAAGGATGTTCAAAAGTCCGATAAAGAGGATCTTCGACTAAATTCCGACCTGTCCTGTGTCGGACGTTTGCGATTGATGTCAGCACTTTTAGAAGACTTGGTCCTTTTATCCTCCTTTTTGAACACGTAATTATTAGGGAGGGAGAATCATGACGATTCAGGTTTTAATTGCAGATGATCATCATGTTGTCAGAAGGGGCTTAGTCTTCTTTCTACAGACTCAAAAAGATATCCAGATCGTCGGAGAAGCAAAGAATGGAAAAGAGGCGGTTAAGCTTACAATGGAGTTGAAGCCAGATGTCGTCTTAATGGATCTTGTTATGCCGGTGATGGATGGAATTGATGCAACGGCTAAAATAAAGGAAATGCAGCCCGAGACAGAAATTTTAATCCTCACAAGCTTCTCGGACCAAGACCATGTGATCCCTGCGATTGAAGCAGGTGCATCTGGTTATCAATTAAAGGATATTGAGCCTGATGAATTGGTTCATTCAATCCGCAAGCTAATAGATGGAGAAAATACACTTCATCCAAAAGCAACAAATTTGTTGATGAATCGTATGAATCAAAGTAGCCGAATCGATCATCCAATCTCTGGTTTAACAATTCGAGAAAAACAAGTATTAACAGAAATATCAAAGGGAAAAAGTAATAAAGAAATTGGTGCTTATTTAAATATTACGGAAAAAACAGTAAAAACACATGTATCTAATATTTTTATAAAGCTGGATGTCGCCGATCGAACTCAGGCGGCACTCTACGCAGTTAAAAATGGTTTCGTAAAGCCTTGAGAACCAGGAAGCGTGAAAACGTGAAGATATGAACTTAACCGTTGATCACTTAAACAGTTCTGTGACTATGGCTACTGCGCGAATTAAGCTGTTTATCGTTATTAAGAAAGTTTGTACGTCGCTAAACGAGCGCTTGCGCTTTTGTTGATGAAGGAGAGAATAGAAATGAATGTATTAACAATTAACGGAGGGATGCCAAAAGGTGGAAGAACCGAATGGCTTACTCGTTTTATTGCGAAAGAATTCCAAATTCCCTATATTGATATTAGTGAAATTCAATTACCTTTATTAACAGGTGAACAAGAACAATGGGAATTACCTAACGTTGTCTCTTTCAAGAAGAAAGTGAAAGAGGCGGAGGGTATTATTTTAATATCCCCAGAATATCATGGTGGAATGAGTGGTGCATTGAAAAATACGCTTGATTATCTTACAAGGGAAGAATTAATTCATAAACCTACTGCCCTTTTAGCAACAGCTGGTGGTGGAAAAGGTGGGATGAATTGTTTGAATAACATGAGGACGGTTATGCGTGGATTTTATGCGAATGTTATTCCTAGACAAATCATTCTTGATCCTGATTGCTTTGATTACAAGGATGGAAGTGTATTGGAGAGTTCCCGGCAAGTATTGGCTAAAATGGTAGATGAGCTAAAAATGTACGTGAGCATGAGTCAATTTCTTATTACATCTAAAGAATAGCTGTTCGGATTTTTGCCGAACAGCTATTCTTTTTAAACCTGAATCACATGTTCATTTTCTTGCTGTGGTACAGAGCTAGCAACTTCGTTTGCATGATCAATATAGCGAAGCAATGCGTATAATTTACGTTCAATGACTGAATAATCTTTTGAAAATTGATACGCATGCAAAAAATACTCTATTTTTTTGGACAAAATTTGATCTTTCGTTCGAACCATCAGCACCAATAAATTGTCCCATTCGGAACGATGGGTGTAATACAAAGCTCGATCGTAATCCACTATGTCCATTAAAAACCCTCCTTTTGGAGTATTTATATTATTAGCCATCAAGTCTTGAGCCTTCCATTGTAAATGTTGTCAATTGCAGTGCATTTCCACTATTTTTATTTTGCTTATATATTCATTTGAAAAAGAGGAATTATGCTGGTTCCCTTTCATGAAATCCCCTTTTTTTTCATACAATTGTGTAAGGGAGGGACCGCAATGAAATCAGAATCAAAGGCATTGGAATATGCCATAAGTGAAATTACGGAAATTGCCGAAGGATTTGGCCTTGATTTTTATCCGATGCGCTATGAAATTTGTCCAGCAGAAATTATTTATACATTTGGTGCATACGGAATGCCTACAAGGTTTTCTCATTGGAGCTTTGGGAAGCAATTTTTTAAGATGAAGCTTCAGTATGATCTGGGGTTAAGTAAAATTTATGAGCTTGTAATTAATTCCAATCCATGTTATGCCTTTTTACTTGATACAAATTCGCTGATTCAGAATAAATTAATTGTTGCACATGTATTGGCACATTGTGATTTTTTTAAAAACAATGCTCGCTTTCAAAATACTAAGCGTGATATGGTTGAAAGTATGGCTGCAACCGCTGAGCGTGTGCGGCAGTATGAAATTGAACACGGTAAAAGGGAGGTAGAGGATTTTCTAGATGCTGTTCTCTCGATTGAAGAGCATATTGATCCTTCGCTGCTTCGCCCAAAATTAGATTGGCAAGCTGAGGATACAGAGAGGGAAGAAAATGCTAGACAAACAACAGAATATGATGATCTTTGGTCATTAGATGAAGGGGATCAGAAACAGGAAAGAAGAAAAAAAGTAAAAAAGTCCTTTCCTCCACAGCCTGAGAAAGACATTATGCTCTTTATCGAACAATATAGTCGGGAGCTAGAAGATTGGCAACGCGACATCATGACGATGGTGAGGGAAGAAATGCTTTATTTCTGGCCCCAATTAGAAACGAAAATTATGAATGAAGGATGGGCTTCTTATTGGCATCAACGGATCTTAAGAGAATTAGACTTAACCAGCGATGAAGCGGTTGAATTTGCCAAATTAAACGCAAGTGTCATCCAACCTTCGAAAACAAATATCAATCCTTATTATTTAGGATTAAAGATCTTTGAAGATATTGAGGAACGTTGGGACCATCCTGATAAAAAGTTAAAAGAGCAAGGAGTTAAAGAAAAGTCCGGACGTGAGAAAATTTTTGAAGTACGTGAGATTGAATCAGATATCTCATTTATCCGAAATTATTTAACGAAAGATTTAGTATATCGGGAAGATATGTATTTATTTCAAAAGCGCGGTCGCGACTATAAAGTTGTAGATAAAGACTGGACAGAGGTTCGGGATCAGCTTGTCAATATGAGAGTAAATGGCGGTTTTCCCTATATTACGGTGAATGACGGTGATTACTTAAAGAACGGAGAATTGTATTTAAAGCATTGGTACGAAGAGGTTGAGCTCGATTTAAATTATTTAGAAAAAGTCCTTCCATATATACATCAACTATGGGGAAGGCCCGTTCATATGGAAAGCGTTGTCGAAGAACGTTCTGTATTATTTAGTTATAACGGCAGGAATATTCAAAGAAAGTTTCTTTAATATCCAAAAAGTCCGGTGAAAATAACACAACGAGCTAGAGGATCTTCTGCTAGTATCACACGCGCCCTGTGGGCAAAGTAGAAGTCAACCACAATGTTTACGCTTGACGCCCGCATAGTCGTCGATTTTCTCTTTTTTGAATGTACTTTAAATTTGAACACACCTTGTTAGGTGTGTTTTATTTAAAGAGAAGAAGAAAAACTGTATTTAAATGGTACGGAGGTGCCTGAGATGAATGTTATTGATTTACATTGTGATGCATTATTAAAAATCTGGGAAAGAAAGGGGGCGATATCTTTTCGAGATAGTGAAGAATTGGATACAAATTTGCAACGACTGAAAAAAGGTGAAGTTAAAATTCAGTTTTTTGCAATCTTTATTCCTCCCGAAATTAAGGCAGAGGATCAGTTTCAAGCTGCTCTTGATCAAGTCGATTATTTCTTTACAGAGGTACTTGAAAAAAATCCGGAAATGAAGCAGATTAAAGACTGGTCCTCCATTAACTCATTAAAACCTAATGAAATCGGGGCGATCCTTACACTTGAAGGGGTAGATTGCATTGGGAATGATGTACAGAAGCTCAGAATTCTCTATCAACTAGGGGTCCGATCGGTAGGACTAACATGGAATTATGCAAACTTAGCCGCTGATGGAGTGGGAGAAGCAAGAGGTGCTGGATTAACCGCCTTTGGAAAGGAAATTATTGCTTTAAACAATCGCTATAAACTATTTACGGATGTGTCACATTTAGCTGAGAAAGGGTTCTGGGAATTAATGGAGCTCGCAGATTATCCGATTGCGAGCCATTCGAATGCCAAGGCGATTTGCCCTCATCCTAGAAATTTAACTGATCAACAAGCCTTGGCTTTATTTCAAAAAAACGGACTGATTCATGTTGTTTATCACCCACTTTTTACATCTAGTACTGGGCAAGCGACGATCACTGATTTACTTCGGCATATCGAGCATTTTTGCTCCTTAGGCGGCATCAAGCAAATTGGTTTAGGTTCTGACTTTGATGGAATCGATGAATATATCGTCAGGTTAGAAAATGCTTCGACCCATCAAAACCTTATTAACGAATTATTGAAATATTATTCTGAAGATGATGTAAAAGGATTCGCTGGAAGAAATCTACTTGAACATCTTCCCGTATAATTATTTGGATTGAAGTTCCTTAACTCAGTGTATTTTGAAGTCAATATGAAATATCTTCTACGTCAATTTATAAATGGATTAAGCTTTAGTCAAATATAGAAACACATTTTCTCCTTAAAACTATGTTATATTAGATTGTACATAGTTAGTAAAGGAGTTCGAAAAAATGGCAAAAAGTGTAGTAATTGCTGAGAAACCCTCCGTTGCACGCGATATAGCAAATGTATTGAAGTGTACTAAAAAAGGAAATGGATTTCTAGAAGGCAACAAATATATCGTTACTTGGGCGCTAGGGCATTTAGTAACTTTAGCAGATCCTGAAATATATGATGTTAAATATAAGAAATGGAATTTAGAAGATCTTCCTATGCTTCCAGAACCCATGAAATTAGTTATTATGAAACAAACCGGAAAGCAGTTTAATGCTGCAAAAGCACAGCTAAATCGCAGTGATGTGAATGAAATAATTGTGGCTACTGATGCAGGGAGAGAAGGAGAACTAGTTGCACGTTGGATAATTAAAAAAGCAAAAGTTCATAAGCCTATCAAACGTCTGTGGATTTCCTCTGTAACAGACAAAGCAATAAAAGATGGATTTAATAACTTAAAGCCTGGTAAAGCCTATGAAAACCTGTATGCTTCAGCAGTAGCGCGTTCGGAGGCAGATTGGTATATAGGGTTAAATGCAACTCGTGCCTTAACAACAAAATATAATGCACAATTAAACTGTGGACGTGTGCAAACACCAACAGTAGCAATGGTTGAAGCACGAGAAGAAGAAATAAAGAATTTCAAACCGCAAACGTATTATGGAATTGAAGCTCAAACAGATGGGCTTAAATTAACGTGGCAAGATGCAAAAGGAAATAGTCGCAGCTTTAATAAAGCAAAAGTTGATGCAATCGTTAAATCACTTGAAGGTAAAGATGCAACTGTTGTTTCCATTGACCGGAAAGCCAAAAAAACATTTTCACCTGCTCTATACGATTTAACGGAGTTACAACGTGATGCAAATAAAATCTTTGGTTATTCAGCTAAAGAAACGCTAAATATCATGCAAAAACTGTACGAGCAACATAAAGTGTTAACATATCCTCGTACTGACTCACGTTATTTATCTTCAGACATTGTTAGTACGCTTCCAGAGCGTTTAAAAGCGTGTGGTGTAAATGAATATCGTCCACTTGCTTATAAAATACTAGCAAAGCCAATAAAAGCATCAAAAGCCTTTGTAGATGATGGGAAAGTAAATGATCATCATGCTATCATTCCAACCGAAGGTTATGTGAATTTCTCAGCATTTACAGATAAAGAACGTAAAATATATGACCTTGTTGTAAAGCGTTTCTTAGCCGTATTATTCCCGGCTTTTGAATATGAACAATTAATAGTGCAAGCAAAAATTGGTGATGAAAAATTCATTGCCAAAGGAAAAACGGTATCTAATGCTGGTTGGAAAGAAGTGTACGGAAACCGATTCGATGATGAAGAAGCAACGGATGATGTAAAAGAGCAATTATTACCTCGTCTTGTAAAGGATTATGTATTAAATACAAAGTTGATCGCTCAAACGGCTGGCCAAACAACTCCCCCTGCACGTTTTACAGAGGCTACTTTACTATCAGCCATGGAAAATCCCACAAAGTACATGGAGACAAACAATAAGGAACTAGTAAATACGTTAAAATCAACTGGTGGACTTGGTACTGTTGCCACTCGAGCTGATATTATTGATAAATTATTCAATTCATTCCTAATCGAAAAACGTGGTGGAAAAGAAATCTTTATCACTTCTAAAGGTCGTCAGCTACTGGATTTAGTACCAGAAGAATTAAAGTCGCCAGCGACAACTGCTGAGTGGGAACAAAAACTTGAGATGATTGCTAAAGGTAGACTCAAAAAGGATGTTTTTATAAATGAAATGAAAGGACATACAAAAGAAATTGTTGCTGAAATTAAAGCAAGTAGTAGAAAGTACAAACACGACAATATTTCAACAAAAGCATGCCCGGACTGTGGAAAGCCAATGCTTGAAGTAAACGGTAAGAAAGGAAAAATGCTTGTCTGCCAAGATCGTGAATGTGGTTATAAAAAAAATGTTTCACGCTTAACCAATGCACGCTGCCCTCAATGTAAAAAGAAAATGGAACTTCGTGGTGAAGGTAAAGGCCAAATTTTCGCATGTAAATGTGGATATCGCGAGAAACTATCTGCTTTTGAAGCGAGACGTAAAAAAGAAGGTAGTGGAAAAATGGATAAGCGTAGTGTCCAAAAATACATGAAGGAACAACAAAAAGAAGCTGAACCAATAAACAATGCATTAGCAGAAGCGTTGAAAGGATTAAAAATAGATTCTTAATTGATTTGAGCTGGCGGTTCTCAACTGTCGGCTCGTTTTTTAAAACTTTAAGTAATGGAAACACTTTGGAATTTTACTTTGTAAAAAACTATTCTGTTCAATACAAAGTGAAAGTTCAATCAGTGGGGGTTTTACAGCCAGTTAATGCGGGATAAATTGTAATAAAACCTGTAAACACAACGTGAGAGCCTATACACCGTTGATTTCCGCTGCAGGCGGACGCTTTCTGCTGACATTTTTATGGTAGTCGTTGATTTTTTTTTGCTTTAGTGTATAATAATGGAAATTGAATACAATAAAGGCATTGACGAGGAGGAGTACATACTTATCTGATGCATAGAGAGAAGGTGGATGGTGTAAACCTTCGTGAAGATAGTATGGAAGTAGCCTCTGAGCTGTGAACCGAACGGAAAGATATTTCTTAGTAGACTTCAACGGGATTTCCGCCGTCACAGGAAAACGATATCGGATATTTATGAACTATCCCGCATCGGTAGAGTGCAGAGAATATTCTCTGAATTTGGGTGGTACCACGGACGCAATGTTCGCCCCAGAGCAATGGAAATTGCTTTGGGGCGTTTTTTATTGTGTTCAATCACTAATTTTGGAGGTATTCAAATGGAAAAGCGCTATAATTTTGCTCAGATAGAAAAACAAATGCAGGAATTTTGGGAAGAAGAACAAATTTACAAGTTCGATCCAGATGCACAAGGGGAGATATACTCGATTGACACTCCGCCGCCGACAGTTAGTGGAAACATGCATGTCGGGCACTTGTTCTCTTACACACAGGCTGAAATGATTGCACGGTTTCGCAGAATGCAGGGCTATAATGTATTTTATCCCTTTGGCTTTGATGATAATGGATTACCGACCGAACGTTTGGTTGAACGCGACGAAGGTATACGTGCAAAAGATTTCTCCCGGAGTGCATTTATTAATAAATGCAAACAGACAACTAAAAATTATGAAACAGAATTTAAAAAATTCTGGAGAACAATGGGATTTTCGGTTGATTGGTCCACGCAATATGAAACGATAAACGATGACGTTAGAAAAATATCACAGTTATTATTTCTAGAGCTTGTCCAAAAAGAAAAGACATATGTGAAAGAATCTCCTGTGCTTTGGTGTACCGAATGTCAAACTTCTATCGCTCAGGCCGAGCTTGATACAGCTGATAATGAATCGACCTTTATCTATATTCCCTTTATGGTTGAAGGAAATCCGCTTTATGTTGCAACAACACGCCCTGAACTATTATATGGATGCGTTTGTTTATTCGTTCATCCTGATGACGAACGATATACATCATATATTGGGAAAAATGCTCAGATACCGCTTTACGACTATGAAGTGCCGATACTGGCGGATGATACGGTTGGAATAGATAAAGGCACCGGCGTTGTTATGTGCGCAACATTCGGTGATAGCTCCGATGCCAAGTGGTATGCTGAACACGCTCTGCCATATCGCAAGGTAATTTTGGCGGACGGTACTCTTGATAAGGATGTTCCCTTTATCGGCGAACTTACGGTCCATGCCGCCAGAAAAGAGATCATTCGATTGCTTGATGAATCCAATCTGCTGCAGAAATCCGAGAATATAATACACGCTGTTGCAATTCATGAACGCTGCAGAAAAGAAATCGAAATCATCCCGTCAAGGCAATGGTATATCGATATTCTATCTGAAAAAGAGCGGTTTCTGGATGCAGCAAACCAAATAAATTGGTATCCCGCCTACATGAAAAATCGCTATATTGCATGGGTTGAAAATTTGAAGTGGGACTGGTGTATTTCTCGTCAACGCTATTTCGGCGTTCCTTTTCCAGTTTGGTATTGCAATCATTGCGGAAAAGCTAGCTTCGCAAAAGCCGAACAGCTTCCCGTCAATCCGCTCGAAACCCCATACAAGGGTACATGTGACTGCGGATGCAAGGAATTTACTCCCGAAAGTGCCGTATTCGACACATGGGCAACGTCATCGCTAACGCCGCAGATCCATGAGAGGTTTGGTCTTAAGCTAACTCCAATGGGTATGAGAACGCATGCACATGAAATCATACGGACATGGACTTTTTATACTATCGTAAGAAGCCTGTATCATACAGGAGATATTCCATGGAAAGACTTAATGATAAATGGATTTGTTCTCGCTAAGAAGGGAGAAAAGATCAGCAAGTCAAAAGAAAATTCTGAGATGGAACCAGAAGCGCTAGTTGCCGCTCATTCTGCAGATGTTTTGCGCTATTGGTCAGCCAACGCGCGTCTCGGAACCGATACCTTTTTTGCTATCGACGAGCTTACGATTGCCAAACGGTTTATTACGAAGCTGTGGAATGCTTCCAAGTTTGCCATTTCTCATTTGCAAGACATTGATTTATCGGAGAAACCTCAGCTATTGCCGGTGGATAGATGGATAGTCGAACGTACGAATGAAACGATTAAAAAGGCTACCGTATGGTTGAATGAATATGAAATCGGATCGGCAAGACACGAATTGGATGAATTGTTCTGGAAAGACTTTTGCGATAATTATATAGAAATCGTCAAGTCCAGATTATATAAGCCCGAGCTTCATGGATATGTTGAAAGGCGTTCAGGTCAGTATGCGCTTTATTATTCATTGCTGAATATCCTGAAAATGTATGCTGTATATATTCCGCATATCACCGAATATATATATCAGCAATTTTTCAAACAGCATGAAAAAACTGCATCCGTTCATCTTTTGAAATGGGAAAAAAATGAGCACTTAAACGATGATTTTCTAGAGTTTGGAGAAACGATTAAAGAAGTGATATCCGCTATGCGGAAGAATAAATCGGATAAAAATTTATCGATTCGGGCTGAGATCGATGTTATCGAAATTAGAACTGTGTCTAAACATTTAGAGTGGTTTAAGCAGACCGAAAAAGATTTGAAAGCCTGTTCTAACGCTAAGGTGATACAGTATATCTCTAAGTAATTGTGCTGCTAAAGGCAAATCATTTCCTATTAGAAAGATTAAAGTGGACTCAAGTAATTATCTGGTCCCTCCATACAATGTTTTTGTTACCCCAGTGCGCGCGACCCGAGATTTTTCTGCTAAGACAAGTGATTACCGTTAAGAGCTTAGCAAAATAAATACTGATAAAAATAAAAAAGATTTTCAGTGTCCATACATTTTTTAGAACTTTTGAATAGTATATGGTGCAAGGGTGATCATTCACCCTTTAATTCTGACCTGGAGGTGAGAATATGGGCTTCGGATGTGGTGGCGGCTGTGGCGGCTACGGCGGATATGCTGGCGGAGCTGGTGGTGGTTTCGGCTACGGCGGTGGCTTTGCGTTGATCGTAGTACTATTTATCCTGTTGATTATCGTTGGAGCAGCTTGGTTATAGAAGGTAATGATTAGGTAAAAGCTGTATTTCTTTTATGTTTGTGAAACAGGAAAGTGGAGAGAATCTTCTCTCCACTTAATTTTGATCTTGCCAAGCAGGCAGAATAACAGTAAAGACTGTCCAATCTTCATCAGATGAGCAAAGTAAATGACCATGATGCTTGTCAATAATTTCTTTACATACATAAAGCCCTAACCCTGTTCCAGAATCCTTGGTAGTGAAAAAAGGATCAAAGATGGTTTCAACGATATTTCCGGGTATTTTTGGACCTGAATTTGCAATTTTTATAAAATTTTGATGTTGCTCTTGATAGCCCGATATTTTTATAATTGGTTTGGGAACTTGGTGAGACATCGCCTCTATAGCGTTAAAAATAATATTAATAAGGACTTGTTTGATTTCTTCAGCATATCCATTTATGTATAATGCCCCATTAAAATTTGTATCTAGTTGCACATTAGACTCTAAAATTTTTGGATAAATGAAGGAAAGGATTTGATCAAATTGATCAGATAAGGAAAAAATCTCCTTTTTTTGATTCGTTTTTTCTTTCTTAGAAAGCATGAGAAATTGAGTAATTTTTACCTTTAAATCGCTTAATTCATCTTGGATAATATCTAAATAGGGAAGATCTGGTCGATCAGAACGAAGTAATTGCACAAAGCCATCTACCGTTGTTAAAGGATTACGAAATTCATGGACAAAGCTTGCTGTCATTTGTCCTAAAAGTGTTAAGCGATCTTCATGGTCCTTTTTAGCTGCATGTAAAGAGTTTTCCGATTCTGCTAGATGTTTCAACAAATAAAATATAAATGTATCAATAATGGAAGACAGTTTATAATAAAATCTAAAATGACTTTCTTCTTGAATGGGGAGCTTATACATAATGGCTGTCAATTCTGTTTTTAAGCTCGTAATATTCTGTACCAAAAAATGGACAATACTCGGTTTATAGATAACATGCTCTGAAAGTTCTTTAGCTTTTTCTTGCAGATATTCATCTTTTTCAATCTCGGATAATGTAAAGGCACTTAGGAAGATATCAAGCATTAACTTTATATGAGTTTCCATCCATTCATTAAAAACTTTATCTGGTGACTTGAGAAGTTTTTCTTTCCAATGTGCCAAAACAATCTTCTTCTCCAGTTGTATAGAGGATAAAACGTCTTCTTTTATTTGGCTCATTTTCTCACCTCTTCTCTATTATAAGTTCTGCATTGACAATAAATATCCTTCTGTAATTTCCAATAGTTTCCAATGATACGATGAAATTCGATCATAGGACCTAAAAATCACTTAATTTATCCTTTGATCTTCTGAAATCAGTGGGAAATGACGAAAATCCCCACTGATTCAAGTTTCACTTTATATATATTATCATACAATCTTTTATATTCATTCTCAATAAAGAACAGCAGGATCACTAATAATGTAGTAAAATTATGTAGGAATAAGTAAGAAATTGTGGATTATCTTGTATAAAAGTATTATAGTGTATTTGGATTAATGATCTTGAAAAAGTGGTGAAATTGCTATGAAATTAATCACAACAATCATGCAGGCTATCAAAAGATTTTGGAAAAAAGCGCATTTAAATCAGATATTAATCTTAACGATATCCTTAGTGGTTTTACTTGGTTTGGGATATTTTGCGTGGATCGCTAGTACAACAAATGTGGAAGCTTTAAAACAAGGGTTATCTCAATCCACCATTATTTATGATAAAGATGAGGATGAAGCAAGTAAGATCTCTGCAAATAGGATGGAAGGTGTCTCTATAGACAAAGTTCCAGAGCATTTACAGGAAGCGATCATCTCGATTGAAGACCATCGTTTTCGTGAGCATAACGGTTTCGATGTCAAAGGAATTATGCGAGCTTTTTTCTCGAATTTAAAAGCAGGCAGAATTACAGCAGGTGGAAGCACAATTACACAGCAATTAACGAAGGTTGCGCTTTTGTCACCTGAAAGAACATATAAACGAAAGATTGAGGAAATTTTTCTTGCTGTAAAGTTAGAAAAGTCTTTTACAAAAGACGAAATTTTAGAAATGTATATGAACCAAGTGTTTTTTGGAAGTGGTGGTTGGGGAGTTCAAAATGCCTCTAAAACGTATTTTGGTAAAGATGTAGGGAATATAACGATTAGTGAAGCTGCCATGTTAGCAGGGATTATCAACCGTCCATCCGCATTAGATCCATATAAAAACATGGAAGCATCATTAGAGCGACGCGATATTGTTCTAAGACAGATGGAAAAATATGGTGTAATTACCGAAGAAGAAATGAATCAGGCGATAAATGAGAAAATCGTATTGAATAATCAGGGGGAGGATCCGTTAAAAGGAAAATATCCTTATTATGTTGATGCGGTGTTAAATGAAGCTATTTATCGATACGGACTTACTCAAGATGAAATTCTAACAAGAGGGTATAAAATTTATACACAAATGGATCAAAATCTGCAATCATCATTAGAAAATGTTTATGCGAACGATGATCTATTTCCAGTTAGCAGCGATGGAACTTTAGCTCAGAGTGGTGCTGTTTTACTTGATCCAAAAACTGGAGGAATTAGAGGATTAGTAGGTGGACGAGGAGAGCATACTTTTCGTGGATATAATCGTGCGACTCAATTAACAGCACAACCAGGATCTGCTATCAAGCCTTTAGCTGTCTATACACCTGCTTTGGAAGCTGGCTACACGGCTTATTCAATTTTAAAGGATGAAGAGTCACTTTCCTTTGATGGTTATCAACCAAAAAATGCAAACCATCAGTATGCAGGGGAAGTTCCAATGTATCAGGCTGTGGAGGATTCTTTAAATGTTCCCGCCGTTTGGTTACTAAATGAGCTTGGAATAGAAAAGAGCAGTGAAGCATTGCAAAAGTTCGGACTTTCTGTTTCAGAAAAAGATAAGAATTTGAGTCTGGCTCTTGGAGGCACAGATACAGGCTATTCACCAAAGCAAATGGCTGAAGCTTATTCAGCTTTTGCCAATGGAGGCCAGCGGGTCCAAAGTCATATTATTACAAAGATTGTGGGTCCCACAGGGAATGTAGAAGTCGAGGTACATCCGAAAAAAACTCGAGTAATGGATTCTTCTACAGCAGAAGAGATGACTTCAATGTTACTGAATGTTATTGATTCCGGTACAGGACAAAAAGCCAAAATAGATGACTACAAGCTAGCAGGAAAGACAGGTTCAACACAGGTATCTTATGATCAAAACGGAACAAAGGACCAGTGGTTTGTCGGTTATACACCAAATTTAGTCGGGGCAGTGTGGCTAGGATATGATTATACCGACGAACAACATTATTTAAAAGGTTCAAGTGGTGATGTGGTCACACCTATATTCCGCAGTATAATGGCGAATAGTCTTTCACATATTGAAAATGATGATTTTGCAACAAAATCGATCAATCAACATATAGAAGAACAAAATCAAAAGGATAACCGTTCTATTAAAGATAAATTAAAAGATTTTGATGATAAAATGTCAAAAGAAGCAGAAAAGTGGATGGAGAGATGGGATAAAGGAAAAGGAAAATGGAATGAAATAGAGGATAAAATAAAAGACAAACTTAAACAATTAGAATAAACTATTCTTAAAGGGTGATCTGATCAGACGAACTTTCGATGATTGGATCACCTTTTATATTTTATGACTGATGTCACGAGAATTTCGGTTAATTGATAAATATGAAGGCAGGGAGATGAAAAATTACGTTGATTATGAGAAAATAGAGATGATGATGAAAGATTATAGGAGGCTATACATATGGATTATCGGATTGAGAAAGATACAATAGGAGAAATTAGAGTACAAAATGACAAGTATTGGGGTGCCCAAACGCAAAGAAGTAAACAGAACTTTAAAATTGGTACTGAAAAGGTTTCTATGGAAGTTATTAAAGCCTTTTCTCATCTTAAGAAGGCAGCAGCGATTGCGAATCATCAATTAGGTAAGCTTTCTTCCACAAAAAAGGCAGCAATCAGCCAGGCTTGTGACGAAGTACTTGAGGGGAAATTCGACGAACATTTCCCACTAGTTGTGTGGCAGACTGGAAGCGGAACCCAGTCGAATATGAACGTGAACGAAGTGGTTGCTAGACGTGCGAACGAATTATTAGCAGAGCAAGGGGCAGAAGAAACCGTTCACCCTAATGATGATGTCAATATGTCGCAAAGTTCCAATGATACATTTCCAACAGCCATGCATGTGGCAGCTTATCAAGAGGTCCATGAATTATTGATACCAGCTCTCCATCAACTTACATCAACCTTACAGAAAAAAGAGCAAGCGTATATGGAGATTATTAAAATTGGACGTACCCATCTACAAGATGCAACCCCTTTAACATTAGGCCAAGAAATTAGTGGTTGGCGTGCGATGTTAGAAAAAAGCGGAAAGATGATAAAGGAAAGTGTGGAGCATTTGCTGCAGCTTGCAATCGGTGGTACTGCGGTAGGAACAGGGATTAATGCAGATCCAGCATTTGGAAATCTAGTGGCTGAGCAACTTAGCAAACAAACAAATTATTCTTTTGTTTCATCAGATAATAAATTTCATGCATTGACGAGTCATGATGAAATTGTATTTGTACACGGTGCCGTTAAAGGATTAGCAGCTGATTTAATGAAGATTGCCAATGACGTTCGGTGGTTGGCGAGTGGACCTCGTAGTGGAATTGGTGAACTGTCAATCCCAGCAAATGAACCAGGTAGCTCCATTATGCCTGGAAAAGTAAATCCTACACAAAGCGAAGCTATTACAATGGTTGTAACGCAAGTAATGGGGAATGATGCAGCCATCGGCTTTGCGGCTAGTCAGGGGAATTTTGAATTAAATGTATTCAAACCTGTTATTATTTATAATTTCTTGCAGTCTGTTCGACTTCTAGCAGATAGTATGATTTCATTTGACGAAAATTGTATCGTAGGATTAGAACCTAATTTAGATGTAATTGAGGAAAATGTGAATCGCTCTCTTATGTTAGTAACAGCATTAAATCCTTATATTGGCTATGAGAAAGCAGCTGAAATCGCTAAATTAGCCTTTAAAGAAGGGACTACATTAAAAGCAGCAGCGATTAAAACAGGTTATTTAACAGCAGAACAATATGATGAGTGGATCGACCCAAGCAAAATGGTTAATCTATAAACCAAAAGCGTAAACGCATAGATCGGCCCTAATAGGAAAGCCCCCGGGATCCGGGGGCTTTAGCCATTATATTTAATTTTATTAGCTGTTATAGCCGCCGCCAAGTTGTTGTTGAGCCATAGATACTAGGCGTTTTGTGATTTCTCCACCTACAGAACCATTAGCACGAGAAGTTGTATCTGCTCCAAGGTTTACACCAAACTCTTGTGCAATTTCAACTTTCATTGAGTTAATTGCTTGCTCAGCACCTGGTACTAAGATTGGGTTTGAGTTGTTAGAATTGTTGTTAGCCATTTCCTTTGTCATCTCCTTGTTGTGTATTATGATATGGTTGGGTCCGCTGGAATTGCACCAGCACACTTATGGGTGTCCTACTGAGGTAAGACCCAGCGAGAAAGTCTCTTTGTCCTTTTTATTATGTTTTGTTGTTTAGAAATTATTCATACATTGTAGAGGGAATTTTTTCCGGTTATTGTCCTTGATTAAGAGATGGCTTTGCTTTAAGAATATTATTTTCTATAAACAAGTAAAAAAACCTACCAATTTTTTCAAATTGGTAGGTTTTTTTACTTGTTCGCTTAGCGAATTCTTAGTTCAGTCTCTGTATCAAAGAAATGAACTTTATTCATATCTAAAGCAAGTTCCATGGATTGCCCTGGTTCCGCAATCGTTCTTGCATCAATTTTTGCCACGAATTCTTGCTCACCGATAGAAGAGTAAAGCATTGTTTCGGCTCCTAAAAGCTCAGAAACATCAATTTTGATTGTGACTTTTGTATTTGGTGATGCTTCAATGAATGCAGGCTCATCATGGAGGTCTTCAGGGCGTACACCCATTACAAAGGCTTTCCCTACATAACCTTGTTCACGAAGCATTTTCATTTTGCCTTCTGGCACAGCTACTTTTTCTCCACCATCAATCTTGAAACCATCCTCTTCAAGTTTCCCGTTGAAGAAGTTCATTGCAGGTGATCCGATAAATCCACCAACAAAGATATTGTCTGGATTGTCATAAACTTCTTTCGGACTACCTACTTGTTGAATTACTCCGTCTTTCATAACAACAATTCTAGTCGCCATTGTCATCGCTTCTGTTTGGTCATGGGTAACATAGATTGTTGTTGTTTGTAGTCTTTGGTGCAATTTTGCAATTTCCGCACGCATTTGAACACGGAGTTTCGCATCCAAGTTAGACAAAGGTTCGTCCATTAGGAATACTTTAGCATCCCGTACAATCGCACGTCCTAATGCGACACGCTGACGTTGTCCACCGGAAAGTGCTTTCGGCTTACGATCAAGGAAGCTTTCAAGACCAAGAATTCTTGCCGCGTTATTGACACGTTCTTCGATTTCTTTCTTTGGCATTTTACGTAATTTCAACCCAAATGCCATATTGTCGTATACAGTCATATGTGGATAAAGAGCGTAGTTCTGGAATACCATCGCAATATCGCGATCTTTAGGAGCGACATCATTTACTCTTTTATCATCAATGTAGAAATCACCTTGTGAGATTTCTTCCAATCCAGCAATCATACGTAATGTTGTAGATTTACCACAACCAGAAGGTCCAACGAAAACGATAAATTCTTTATCTTCTACATGAAGATTGAAATCAGATACTGCTGTGACTTTATTATCATAAACTTTATAAATACCATCAAGACGTAACTCAGCCATTGATAAAACCCCCTAAATTTAATGTACTTTTATTGTACAGAATCCGCTTTCAGCAGGCTATGGACAAGGTGCACAAAATCGCAATCCATTTTTTAGGCAAGATGCCCATTAATAGAAAAAAGCTCCGCAGACGATAAGTCAACCTTGACTCATTCTTTGTCGTGTTGTTGCTATAGACGGCAGGATACGAGTCTCTCGATGCAACAACATTTAATCATTGTTCTATTAAATCCCCCTCTCTCCAGAAGGGAAGCACAGCCCATCTGGGGAGAGGAGGATTTTAAACAAGCGCATTCCGCTTTTCTAGGCTCTAGGCGTCCATATGGAGGCAGGCTAGGTATGTAAAGAAAGCGCCATGGAATGTTTTGATATCGATGCCTGTTTTCTCGATAAATTTGTCAATTCGATATTGAAGGCTATTCCGATGCATAAACAGTTGTTTGGCGGTTGAAGTAGCATTTGCTTGGTTTTCAATATATGTTTTGATCGTTTTTGTTAGGTCAGTATCATCTGATAAGATCTGGTGAACATCTGCAAATAGGATAGGACGCTCGTGTTCGGGAAGATTAAGATATGAATAATTCGGTATGACTTTTTCTCGTGTCATAATTCTTTCTTCTGGTTGATCCGATAATGAGACAGCCAACAATCTTTGTTCTAATTCAAACAGATGTTTTAGTTGCTGATGAATAGGCTGAAAAAAGCCAAGATAAAAATGAATTTTGATAAAAAAATCACTTTCTAATGCCTCAATGGCAGAGGATAAATCTTCCTCTGTTATGGAGAACTTTGGATGATCTTCAATGATGACGCCATGATGATGGCTGATAGGGACAAAGATTATCTCGTTAGAAAAGAGGCTTTTTGTTGCTTCCTCCCACTCCTTATACTGAAAATCATCATGCATATTAGGAATGGTAAAATGGATAAAACGAATATTTTTTGCTTTGGAATCTGGAATTTTCCCATTATGGATCAAAAATTGATACCATTTCTCCGCCATTGGAGTCCGAACTAATTCTTGTCTAGGACCTAATGGGAAAAGAGTTGCAAGCAATGTAATTTCTTCTTTTGTTAATTGCGCATGTGGAATCCCTATATAAGAATCAGTGCGTTCATCCTTTAACCATATATGCTGTGAATCGGTAGTAGGTTTTAAACTCGTAATCGCATCAGGGTATAAATGTAATAATTTTTTTATCATATGAAGCTCCTTTACCATGCCTTTTTCTAGAAAGAAAAGGAGCTGACAATGAAGTCAGCCCTTTCTTCATTATATCTCCTTAGGATCCTCTTCAGGAAAGAAGTCCACGGCTTCCTCAATATTGGTGGAGTCTTTTCTCATAAAAACGGATCCACCTGACATTCCTTCATTGACCATTCGGTCGACATCCATATATAATTTATGACGACCTTCAAAGTCGGTATCAGGTAAAAATTGTTTTTGCTTCTTTCTTTTATTCATACCATCAGCCTCCTTCCGTTTTAGTATGGAGGCGGGATGGATATTACATGCTCTTTAAATATTGGTAAGCCTAACGTTCATGATCATAAATATGAAAGAGCATTAGATCATGAACCTGTTTTTCGATTAGATTTCTGTTTTCTAAGAAGGTTAATGGGCTTTCCCAATCAATTTGACCGTTGGGGTGATAAAGACCAGAAATTTTTCTTTGTTTGTAGAAAAAAGAGAATTTCCAACCTAGATGTTGTTGAGTAGGAAGAATGGTTTGAACTTGAAAATGTTGAAACATATTTCTTCACCTCTTAAGTAGTTTATCAAATATAAGTAAATCATTAAATAAAAATTCATGAACAACGCTTTTATATATTAAAAAGTTTGTGTTCAAACCGGACTTTTTTAGCAATCTCTAAAAGGATAGGGAACTTTCTTTTGCATGAAACGTAGAGAAATTAGAAACAAATAAGAGTTACATTACTCAGGAGGAATTTAAATGTCAAATTGGATATGGACGGTATTATTTATGGTTGTCATTGGAGCAATTATTGGTGGTTTTACAAATTACTTGGCCATTCAAATGCTCTTTCGTCCACACCGTTCCATTTATATTGGAAAATGGCAGCTCCCTTTTACACCAGGATTGATTCCCAAAAGGCAAAAGGAGCTAGCTACACAAGTAGGAAAATTAGTCGTGAATCATTTAGTAACCCCGCAAAGTATACAAGAAAAATTATCCGAACCAAAATTTAAATATGAAATGGAAACATTAGTCAGCAATAAAATCCATAGTTGGCTAAACGAAAAATGGACGGTTGAACAATTATTGCATTTTTTACAGATCGAAAATGCAGAACAAAAAGCGAGAGACTATTTACATAGTAAAGTGAAACAAAAATACACATCCTTAAAGGGAAAATACAGTAATGAGCCAATCATTAAACTCGTACCTGAAGAGTGGGAGATCAAGATGCAAGAGAAAATTCCTGATCTTTCTGAGAAGGTGCTGAACAAAGTGACTATTTATTTTTCTAGTGAACAAGGAAAAGAAAAAATAAATAAAATGATCGAAGAGTTTTTTCAAGATCGAGGTCGAATTTGGACGATGATTCAAATGTTTGTTGGTAATCAATCATTGGTCGATCGACTTCAGCCAGAACTGATTAAATTTCTACAAAATGACAATACAAAACAGATGCTTACGAATATTTTACAAGCAGAATGGAGTAAATTACAGCAAAATTCAATGGAGGATTTATTTCCGAATTGGCAAGATGAACCATTATTACATTATCTAGAAAAATTAGCAGATAAGGCCATTCCATTAGATACGTTCTTTCATCTTTCTATTCATGAGGTGATTTCACCATTTAAAGAAAAGATCGATCAAAAGTGGGTTCCCTTTCTATTAGATGCTGCAGGAAACTATTTAGTACAAGGAACAGAAGAAATGATGAAAAGATTCCAGGTTGAAGAAATTGTCCGTGAACAAATTGAACAATTTTCACTAGCAAAACTTGAAGAACTCGTGTTATCAATTGCGAAAAAGGAATTATCGATGATTACCTACTTGGGTGCCATTCTTGGTGGTGCAATTGGCCTAATTCAAGGAATCATTGTGATGATTACTTCCTAGTATGTTACACTGTTTGGGAAGGAGGGATTCTATTTATGGCAACAAATTTATATGATCACGCGTATGACCTTGAAAAATCTTTACGTGAAAGTGAAGAATATGTGGAACTAAAGAATATGTATGAAGCGGTTGAAAATGATGCTACGGCTAAATCAATGTTTGATTCATTTCGGCAAGTTCAAATGCAACTTCAGCAAAAACAGATGAATGGACAAGATATTCCGGAAGAAGAAGTCCAGCAAGCACAATTGATTGCCAATCAAGTGCAGCAGAATGAAAAAGTAACAAAATTAATGGAAGCAGAACAAAGAATGAGTATGGCGATTCAAGAGTTGAATAAAATTATTATGAAGCCACTTGATGATTTATATGGCGCTGTCCAAGGACAATAATGCAAAAAAGAACCGCTTTTTGATAAGCGGTTCTTTTTTTGAAAGATAAGCAAGCATAAAATTTAAGTCTGGGCAGTTGTTGTCCAGATCCAGGTGCCATCGGCATTGCGACGTACAGGATGTACTAGTGCAGATGAAGCGACAGGACGTCGCGAACTTAGCCGATGTTCTGCATAAATAACCTGGGCCAATGAAAGGTAAAGAACGCCTTTCTTTGGCCCAGGTTATTTGCTTGTCGCCGATAGGCGGGCGCCTGCGCTTTTGTTCATACTTCGTTTAGGGTTGGTTCTAACTTGTGTAGGGCTGCATAAAATAATGGTAGAACGAGTTGGACCTGCACAATAGGGGGGTATCAGCATGATGTATAAGTTACTAGCTTTAAATATTGACGGCACTTTATTGCAGGATAATGGCCGTATAAATAAAGTAACGAAAGATGCCATTGCATATGCTAAAGAGAAAGATGTTAAAATTGCTCTTACAACATCCAGAAATTTTCCCACAGCAAAAAGAGTAGCCAAATCATTAAAAATTGAAGAGCATATTATTGCTCATCAAGGCGCTTTTATTGGCAAAGAGATTGATAAACCTGTATTTGTAAGAAGAATAACAGAGAACATTACAGGAGAAATGCTTGATTTATTCGCATCATTTTCCTGCCAGATTAACATCATTCATGAAGAAAGTCTGCTGGGAAATAAGATGAGTTTACCGAATCAACTAATGGCGAGAGTCGTTTTTCAAAAGCCTAATCGTTTGGCTTATTCAGAGCAATACGTGGATGATTTGAGAGAAACCTTCCAGCAGAATCCCATATCTCCAACGATGATTGAAATTGTATTTGAGCATAAACATGACCGAGAAGATGCAATCAAGGTGATTGAAGAAATGTATGATGAAGTAGAGTGTATTAAAACAAATCCTCTACGTTTAATCATTGTTCCAGTAATGGTATCAAAATTAAAAGGGGTTCAATTTTTATGTGAGCATCATGGAATTAAAAGGGAAGAAGTAGTGGCAATTGGATCAGATGTAGATGATTTGCCGCTGATTCAATGGGCAGGACTTGGCGTAGCAATGGGGAATGCACCAATAGAAGTACGCAATGAGGCGAATTGGATCACAAGATCCTACGAAGACAATGGTGTTGCGTATATGGTGAAGGAACATTTCCGTAAACAACATCGTCTAGGCTTTTTGAAAAATATGAAATAAATGAAAAACAGCGTGTCCATACGCTGTTTTTTTCTACGTATTTATTGTATGATGGAACATATATTCGTTATGAGAGGAAGATCCCAATGAAAAATGAGATTCACTTTATTCATACAGCTGATCTGCATTTGGACAGCCCCTTTCTCGGTTTAAAAGATGTACCAACGGATCTTTTTAAACGAATCCAAAATAGTACTTTTGAGGCCTTTGAAAAATTAATTGATACAGCCATTGAAAGAAGTGTTGACTTTATTATCATTGTAGGGGATTTATTTGATGGTGAAGATAGGAGTATTAAAGCACAGGCAAGATTAAGGCAGCAAATGATGAAACTAGAACAGGCCGGCATCCATGCTTTCATTTCACATGGAAATCATGATCATTTAGCAGGCACTTGGTTACATTTAGATATGCCCTCGAATGTACATATCTTTAGTGAAGAAGTTTCCTGTATTGCTTTTACTACAAAAACGGGTTTAAACGTTCATTTATATGGTTTTAGTTATCCAACCAGACACGTGATTGAAGGCAAAGCTTCTGATTTTATCAAAGAAGGGGAGGCTGATTTTCATATTGGTCTCATACATGGACAATGTGAAAGCAGCCGAAGTGATCATCAACCATATGCACCGTTTACGATTCAAGAATTACTACAAAGGCATATGGATTATTGGGCATTGGGTCATATACATAAAAGCGAAATTTTACATAAAGACCCGTATATTGTGTATCCGGGCAACCCACAAGGCCGCCATAAAAATGAAAAAGGGAAAAAAATAGGTTATGGGGTTTGCATGAATATTGAAGGACAGACGAGTCTCCAGTCGATTCCTACATCTATAATTCAGTGGGAAAGTATAGACATTCCTTGTGAGGATGGGATAACTTTTACTGAATTGTATACGAAATGTGTATCGGAAATGAAAAGCCTAGTTGATCAAGTGAAATGTGACGTATTACTGGAAATTAATTTGAAAGATCCGGATCAACTTTCTTCTGTCATACAGCAAAAGATCGAGAATGAAGAGTTTTTAGAAATGCTTCAAGAGGAAACTGAGATAGGAAATTCATTTATTTGGCCATATAAGATTAACATTGAGAAGCAACATACTAATGAAGGTTTATTTGCAGACCCTATCTTTTGGAACCTGATGAATCAAACCATTTCAGATTATACGCATGAAGAGATCGATGGTTCGCTATCAAGCTTATATACGCATGTATATGCCAGTCGCTATTTATCTCCATTAACTGACAACAAAAAAGAGCAACTTTTAGTCGAGGCCCAGAAACGAATAAGTGAACGGATTGCTGTCAAGAAAGTGAGGGAAAATAGATGAAGATAAAAAGCCTATACATATATGGATATGGAAAATTTACAGAATTTGCGTGGAATTCCGTTGGCTTAATGCAAGTTGTGTACGGTCATAATGAAGCAGGAAAATCGACGATCATGGCCTTTATCCATAGCATTTTATTTGGCTTTCCTTCGAAACAGTCTTCTCAATTAAGATATGAACCAAAATACAGTCATGCCTATGGAGGAAGATTGGTTGTTGAAACTAAGACAGATGGGGATGTAGTAATCGAGCGAGTAAAGGGGAAAGCTGGTGGCGAGGTTCGAATTCAATTTAAGGACGGTACGATCGGTGGGGAAGAGCAGTTACTTTCTTTATTAGCTGGTATGAATAAAGCACTGTACCAAAATTTGTTTTCCTTTGATCTTAAGGGGATTCAAGAAGTTCAACGATTACAGGGCACAGAAATTGGTCGCTATTTATTAGCAGCGGGTACATTTGGAACAGATCAGCTCCTTTCTATAGAAGAAGAACTAAAAAAGGAATCTGAACAGCTTTTCAAGCCGAATGGAAGAAAACCGAAATTAAACCAACTCCTTCAACAATTAAAGGAATCTGAACAAGAGCTTAAAAAAGCGAAACAGCAAAACAAAAATTATGATTCATTATTATTAAAAAAGGATCAGTTAGAGCAAAAACGGGATAAGCTCGAAAATGAATTAAAAGAGAAAGCTAATACGGTGCAGAATGTGACGACAGTATTGGAAAAATGGCCCATCTTACAAGAGAATCGTAGCATTGACCAACGTTTGGAAGAACTTGGATTGATCGAATTCCCTGTAGATGGATTAAAAAGATATGAAAACTATTTGGATAAACAGATTTTTCTTCGCACACAAATAGAATCAATCGTTGGAAAATTGGAGAAGACCGAGCAAATTCTTTCTGAATCGAAACCATCTTCGGCTTTTCAAACGGTTGTGCATCGAGCAGATAAGCTTATTCAAGAATGGCCGCTGTTTTTACAAAACCGTGAAGATATAACGGAAAATGAGCGGGAGATAGAAGAAAATAAGGGGAGAATAGCAGAAATAGAACAAGCTTTAGGTCTGCACGTACAGGCAGAAAGCTTGGAGTTAGGTATTACTGTCAAAGAACAGGTAAGAGAAGAATTAAATGAACAGCTCAAGTTGCAACTACGAACTGAAGATTTGACAAAGCAATTGGAAAAAGCTTCGTTTAAATTTGCGGAAATGGAAGCTCAATGTCAAAGCATTGAAGAGAGTTTGTGGTCAGAAACTGATTTTAAGCAACTGGAGAAGGAAAGAAACGCTTGGATCGAAATAGAAGAACAATTGTATGAAAAGAAAAGACAAAGCGGTAATAGCCAGCAGCTTCACAAAGAAAAAAAACAAAGCAAATATAGAAGGATAGGGGAGGGCGTGCTGTTTTCTCTCAGTTTTGTGCTCTTTGTCTGGGCTATTGTATCAACACAATGGCTCTTAAGCTTATTTTCTGGAGCGGTATGCGGCTATTTATTGTTTATCATTTTTTTAGCTAACAAAGGAAAGGCAAGTTCAGATGAACATCTATCTGTACAGATTCAGGAATTAACGGCAGAATTGGAAAAACGCGGAAAAAATTATCACCCGAAAGTGGTATACGAAGAGCAGGTTGAATTGCGGAATGAATGGAAAAGAATGTACCAGATAGTAGAACAGACAGAACAGGCAAAGCAGGACATAATGGGGCAAGAGCAACAAATAAAAACCTATTTAGCAAGAAATAAAGAGCAGATTCAAGGCTATAAGGGATCATTCGGATTGCCAATTGACTTTCCAGATTTCCGTTTAGAGGACGCCATGGATTTATTATCGGAAAGAGAAGATCGTAAGAAGAACATCGAAAAGCTAAAGAGTCATTTACAAGAAAAGCTTGATAAGCAAATGAATTGGCTCCAAGAGCTGGAGCATATTGCAAGTATAGCCGGTTGCACAAGAGAGGATCCTTCTGAAACGCTTTTTTCTATCAAACAGAAATTGAAATTGGAAGAAGAAAAAATAATTAGACAAAATGAATGGAAAGTAAAAAAAGAAGAGTTAGAGAGTGAAAGAATAGCCCTAGAAAGTGAATATAAGGAATATCATGATCTCCTTAGCGAATTGCAGAAAAAAGCTGGTACAGCAGATGAAGAGCAATATCGCGCAAAAGCTAAAGAAAATGAGGAAATGCACCAATTACATGCCAGGCAACATATTTTACAAGATCAGCTCAATCAGTCAATAAAAGATTATTTTAGCTTATATGCTTCACAGGATGAAATAAAGCAAGAGTATACCCAGCTTTTAATGTCGATCGAAGCGATCGAAAGAAGTTTGGAAAATATTAGGCAAGAAGTGGCTACACTTGATCATCAGATTGCTATGTTGGAGGAAGGGGGGACATATACAGAAAAGCTACATCGCTTCTATCAATCTCAGTCGATTTTTCAGGATGAAGCAATGAACTGGGCTAAGGTGAATATGGCGATTTCCTTACTACAAAAAACAATGAATAATTATATATTAGATCGCTTCCCAAAGGTTGTGCAGAAAGCAAAGGAATATTTTGCGTTTTTGACAGATGGGGAATATCTTTCATTATATTATCAAGAAAATGATCAATTATATGTGGAAAGAAAAGATGGGACATTAATGGAGCCTGCTGAGCTAAGCCAAGGAACGAAGGAGCAATTATACATCGCCTTAAGATTTGCTCTCGTTTTTGTGATTCAAGATGATTATCCCTTTCCGATTATAATTGATGATGGGTTTGTGAATTTTGATAAAAATCGCACAAAAAAAATCTGTACACTTATTCAAACAATAAGTAAAGATAATCAAGTACTATTATTTACTTGTCATGAACATATAAGAGAATTATTTTCAAACGATCATGTCTTTATACTACCCACCAATCATGAGCAAAGTTCGAAAAGCGGCAAGAGTCATAGTATGATATAATTTTAGAAAGAAGCATATAGAGGATGTTCAAAAAGTCCGGTAAAAAAGACACTGCGAGATAAAGGATCTTCTACTAAGTACCGACATGTCTGAGTCGAATGTCGAATCACCACGTCCTGTGGACAACACAGAAGTCGGCGCAATAAGCCGCAAGTTCCGCCTCGAACTTTCGACGTACAGGACGTACTAGTGTAGGACGTTTGCGATTGAAATTAGTTGGTCCTTTTTATCAGCCTTTTTGAACACATTCAACTAGGAACGGAGGCGTGAAAGATGAAAGGAATAATGGAACATGAGGTCGGGGAGCAGGTTGATCTCTTTTTATTAATTAAAAGTGCAACAAAGGGTATGGCAAGTAATGGTAAACCTTTTCTAACCATAATTTTACAAGATAAGTCAGGTGATATTGAAGCGAAATTATGGGATATCTCGAATGATCAGGTGAGAAATTTCCAAGCTGAAACAATTGTGCGGGTAGCGGGTGAGGTACATAATTATCGTGGAAGGCTGCAATTGAAAATTAGGCAAATTCGACCTGCATCCTCTCAAGATGGAGTGAATGTCGCTGATTTCCTTGAGACTGCTCCAATCGATAAGGAAGAAATCTCAAGTAAAATTACTCAATATATATTTGAAATGAAGAATCCTAATCTTCAACGAATCACTCGCCATTTAATCAAGAAATACTTAGATCGCTTTTTAGAATATCCCGCTGCAACAAAGAATCATCACGAGTTTGTATCAGGGCTTGGCTATCATGTTGTGTCAATGCTTGATTTAGCTAAAGCGATCGCAGAGCTTTACCCGTCTTTAGATCGAGATCTTTTATATTCAGGGATTATCCTTCATGATTTAGGAAAGGTCATTGAATTGTCAGGGCCTGTTTCTACGACGTATACAGTCGAGGGTAATTTATTAGGGCATATTACAATTGTTGTGAATGAAATAGCTAAGACTGCAGAAGAGTTAGGGATTCAAGGAGAAGAGGTCGTTGTCTTGCAACATGTCGTATTAAGCCATCATGGAAAATTGGAATGGGGAAGCCCGAAGCAACCTATGATTAAAGAAGCAGAAATTCTGCATATCATTGATAATATTGATGCAAAAATGAATATGCTTGATCGAAGTTTAAAACGAGTGAAACCAGGTGAATTTTCCGAAAGGATATTTCCCTTGGATAACCGGTCATTTTATAAACCTACATTTCATTCTTAATGTCTTTCAATTGAAAGGCATTTTTTTTCTTTTGGTACATATACTTTATTAAAAGAATTAACAGCTGTTCCAGTACTAATTGGACAAGTATAGGAAGGAGTGGACATGTATTGAGTTTACCTATCTGGATATACGTAGTCGTTGCAGGGATCTTCTTAAGCGCATTCATGGCAGTGAAGACAGCTAAGGAGGATCGGGATATGGAAGAGGAATGGATTGAACAAGAAGGACAAGTTTACGTGGATCGTATGCAAAAGGAGAAAAAGGATAGACAAAAACTTAAAACCTTAGCTGGTAAATAAAGCGAGACTGCCATCAGCAGGGGTCTTCTTCATCCCCACTTAGATTTCTTTGAAATTAGCTAGCCTTGAAGTGTGGGTCTTACGGACGATTGCACGGGATGAAATGAAACTTCAATCACCGGAGAATATCTGCTCGTTAATGCGGGATAAAAAGAAAAAAGCTGCATATCGCAGCTTTTTTCATAGTCAATCATTTATCATTTATCTTCTTTTTCATCAGCTGAATCTTGGTCTTCTGCCTGATCATCATTTGATGTGTCTGCATCCTCATCCACTTGATCATCGGGTGCTTCACCAGGATCTGGAGCGTCCATTATGGAATCTAATGATGCTTTTAAATCGTCATCTTTAACTTCCACTTTGGCTTTTTTAAGCTCACTCTTCATTGCTTGAAGGATCGAATCTTGATCAAGCTTGGCCAATTTTAACTCTTGGGTGTATTCATCTTTTACTTTATCAAATTCTTCTTTTTCTGGCTTTTTCGTTACTTCAATAATATGCCAGCCAAATTGGGTTTCAATCGGAGCACTTACTTCGCCTTCTTTTAAATCAAAAGCTGCAGCTTTAAAGTCCTCGTCCATTTGTGGATCCTCTCTTGAAAGGGTACCAAGATCTCCACCATTTTCTGCTGTTGCATCTGTCGAGTACTCTTTCGCTACATCGGCAAAATCTTCGCCGTCATCCAATTTCTTCTTCGCTTCTTTAGCCGTCTTCTCATCTTCTACAATAATGTGTCGAACATCGATATCAGGCTCTTTCTGATCGTAATACTCCTGCAGTTCATCATCTGTCACTTCAATGTCTTTCGTTGCGGCTTTTTGTTGCAACAGATTTAAATAAAGAACTTCTCGAAAATCTTCTTCATCACTGAAGCCAGATTGCATGAGTTGCATTTCAAATTGTTCTCCAAGCTGGTCTTTAATTTTATTCAATTCTGCGTCTACTTCTTTATCGCTTACTTTATACTCTTTTTCAAGTACTTTTTCTACGACAAGTTGTTGAAGTACTTGATCTCCAACTCTTTCCTTCATCGCATCGTAAAGTTCCTCTTTTGATACATCTCCCGCTTTTGATTTTACAACGGTATCCCCGCCGCCGCTACAAGCAGCAAGTCCAACAACACCAGCTGCTAACGTTAGGGAAAGCACCCACTTTTTCATAATTGACAACTCCCTACAATATTAAGTCGAAGATTGTTTTAAGCCACAAAACTTACTATAACATAGTTTATTGCAGATGATAAATACTTTTTCTAATAATTCGTTAAAAATAGGCATTTGCTTCATGGCAAATCAACTGAAAAGGACATAGGGTATAAGGAATGGGAAAACAAACTATTTGGTTGGAAAAAATTTAAAGGTTTGCCTGCAATTTGACATTTTCTTATTCAACTGATTATGAACAGGAGCATAATTTTGAAAAAAAATGAGAAACTTGGGCAAACGTCCTAACCAATAACAAAAAAATGAATAATATAAAGTAAGATCTAGAGGAGGTGTTGTAATTGTCAGCTGGAGCTGGTTACGGCGGAGGCTTTGCCCTTATCGTTGTATTGTTCATTCTGTTAATTATCGTGGGGGCGTCTTGGCTATAATATAAGAAGGTTAAAATACAAAAAGGCGGGTTCCGATTTAGGGAACTCCGCCTTTTTACGTATACAAAATTTTAATGTAGGTTGAGAAAAGGAGAATAGTGGTTAATGTGTTAATTGTACGAAAAACCGTTGGTTGGCGTTCTTCTGGAATTTCCCTAAGGACACAGAGGGAGTTGGTAAGGTTATTAAATATGTATAAGATAATAATAGCAAAAATACAAAAAAGCGAGATCAATATGTTTCCTTCCCTTCGTCTCCTATATAGTAAAAGAATATCAAATTTATCTTAAAAAAGATAGGGAAAATTAAAATCGAGTTCTCATGC
The DNA here is from genome assembly GCF_018333015.1 of Bacillus sp. J14TS2. NCBI lineage: Bacteria > Bacillati > Bacillota > Bacilli > Caryophanales > Bacillaceae > Bacillus > Bacillus sp. J14TS2. The sequence goes on from NZ_BORE01000016.1 coordinate 117,153, forward strand.
ACGAGGTGGTAAAATATGATAATGTGCTTTCAAAGCAGTGTTACATTAGGAGAGAAACTTGTGTGCAATCCCATCTGGACAAGTCTGTCTGCTCGTAAGCAGGGGCCTGGAGCAGATAGACCGTTCATCTCTCTTGAGATCGATTTAATTTTTAACCAGAATCTCATACCCATTTTCGTTTTCTTCAATGAAGGACCCACTTGGAGAAGCTAAAAGTGTTTTTAAAAATTTAAAATCTGGTGTACAGAGACCAATATGATAAGATAGCAAAATAGCAATATAATGGCGGTAACTTGGAAATAAAAATAACGCCGCTATTAATATAGAATTTATGATAATAAACGGAAAAATCAATGCTAGTGAATATTGAGCTTTAGAAACTGGTGTAAAAATATTTACTTGCATAATAGGTAATATATGAAAATACCATTCAATTTTTAGTTTTATTTTTCCGTAAGCACATCTTAATGGCAATAAGTGACAAAATTTATGCAAGGGATATAGTAAAATAAGGATAATAAAAAAAGTGAGTGCATGATTATCCTTTAATTGCCCTGACGCCATTGTTTGTATCAAGACATAAATAAATAGAAAAACAAGTAAAGAAATAAAACTAGATGTGGTGAAAATCCGTAAAAAATGATATTTTCTATTTACATTAAATGATTTCCAACAATGCATTATGTGCTCCTCCAAAATGAAAAAGTAAAGTGAGATTTATCGGGATGTTAGCGTCCGTTATCTCCCACTGTGACTTCTTTGGAATTTCATTATTTTGAAGTGGGGGTTTATGGACGGTTGCACCGAGATAACTCTACATACTTTACGACGAAATACAAGTAAAATCAATAGGCTTTTCGAATAAATCGAATGGAATATCATTTCACCGGTCATCCGGTAAGACTAAGATGAATACGAGGGAACAGAATGGATCATTTATTAACAAGAATTGAAAAATTAGAATATCATCAAACCTTATTAATGAAGATGATACGGTCAGCGGGGTTTGAGTTTGATCGATTGGTCATCACCCATAATTTGGGACAACCTGAGGTTGAGGAATTCTTAATTATGTGTGAGGAATTGAATAAAGAAATGCTTGAACAAAAAGCAGAGAAATTTATCTTCTATGCTCCACTTTTTGTTCAATTTAAACGCAGACTTACACCCAAGTTAGATCATCGTGAGGTGATTGAGGCCTGTTTAAAACAGCGAATTTTCCCAGAGTTAATGGATAAACTTAAAAGAAATATCGAGGACTAAATAACGTTCTCTACGTCTAGATCTCTTTGCTCTTCTTTTTCTAAGAATTCCTTTTCCAATCGGGAAAAAGATGTCTCGAATATTTCCATGAAATCCTCTCCGTAAATATTGCGAACAATGGCCAGAAGTTCAATCACTTCAGGAAATTTACCATACAACTCACGCAAAGGCAGGGCACCTTGATATACAGAATTATTGGCAGGTTCATAGGCATCCATTAATTCTAATAGTAAGTTTGTCCCTTTATCTGTGAGCTTTATGTATGTATTACGCTTGTCGTTTTCTCGCTTGGAAAGAGTTAATAATTCTCTTTCTTCCAACTTTTTGGAAAAATTAAAAGCTGTAGAAACATGCATCACACCAAATTTAGAAATGTCTGAGATCGTCGCTCCATTTAAGTAGTGCGCAATCCAAAGAACATGATGTTCATTAATATTTAAATCGAATGGTTTGATCCATCTTTGCCAGTCTTTTTCAATGGCTTTCCATAAAGCTTTCGATAATTGGGCCATTCTTTGGGTAAAAAGCATAGATTCTGTAAATGAATATTCTTTTTCTTCCATTTATTTTCCCCGCCTTTTATACTTTAATAACATTATGCCAATAAAGTAAAGATTAATAAAGATATAAATTCACAAAATCTTTAAAAAGGCAAAAAAAAATGAAGAGATTGAGACAAAATTGTATTTATCAAAGGAAAAACCAACTATCAAAGTTCGTTTTTCCCGCTTCGGAACTATACTTCGCTTTCTACGGGCGAGTGGCAGTTCAGCTTTGCCTTATGGGGTCTTGTTGAACTCTCACTTCCCGCAGAAGTCTGGCTATATTTCCTTTGCTAAGATAATTCTGCGTTCGTCTTTGGCGTTTAGTTATGTCTCAATCTCTTCATCATTTTAAGAATTAGAAGAAAGCTGATTTTCTTTTAACTTTTCTTCAAGTTGAGAAATGGTTTTTTGAATCTCTTGCATTTCTTCTTGTAGCACTTTTTTATTCGGTTCCACGCTTCGTTGCCATTCTTCTACGGCTACCTTCACATCAGCAGCAAGCTCTTTGATGACTTCTTTCCCTTCTTTTGATACCTTTGTAACGGAATCTTTAATATCCATGACATCTTCTTTTAATTCTGTTGCCATTTTGACCCAATCATTTTTCGATTCTTTCACTTGATTACGCAGTTCTTTTCCTGAGCTTGGAGCAGTGAGTAGTGCAGTCGCGGCTCCAACAACACCACCAACAAGAATACCGGTTACTAATGCTTTTCCGTTCATCCGTATCACCTCAAAATTAATCTTATTTAACAACTTCTCCCATTATTAAAAAAATCCTTCATTTTTCTTTACCCCATCTACTCATGGTTATTCATATAATAGCATAAGATTAAAAAAAGGTTGATGGATTACTTAAAGATGATGTTCAAAAAGTCCGTTAAAAAATGATATTGCGAATTAGAGGATCTTCGACTAAGTTCCGACACGTCCTGTCTCGAACGGCGAATTCACCACAACCCGCGCAAGTTTGTTGGCTTGTCTATGCTCTTTTTTTTGAACATGTAACTAAAAGAAAAGTGATAGTTGAAGGAAGAGGTGAGCAGAAATGACAATTGTAAAGTTAATGATTATCATTATTGGGATCATTCTGCTTTTGGTGATGGGATATCAAATCATTCTGTATTTGCGGTCAGGCATTTATCCGCCTAAAAGAGTTGTAAAAGAGCGAATCTTTCTTAGTGGAGGAGTAGGTCTCTCTTTTTTCATTATTGGCATTTTTATTATTATATTTGGAAAATAAAAAGCCTGGTATAACGAGGTAGGTTATACCAGGCTGGACACATTTCATTACATGGAAGCAGTGGAAGCAAAATTTGTTCTCTTTAAGATTGTTATGACCAACGGGTACAGAATAAACAATATGATGGCATTAAGTACCATCGCTGGGAGTACAGCAGAGCCGAATAAGGCCAGGAAGGGTCCTGGTAATTCAAATAACAAATAGGCTGAACCAAGGAATATTGTTCCTGAAACGATTGTGCAAACAACCGAAAGAATAGTTAGGGAAAGTTGCTTCGATAGCTTTTTGCTTAGTAATAGAAATAGTCCATAAAAGACAAAGGCAGTAATGGGTTTATCAATGATATTGGGAATTTGCCCCATCGGAAAACTTGTTGTTAAGGCAGTTAAAAGCCCTGTTGCAATTCCTAATAATAAAACATTTTTCTTATTAGGGAAGAGGGCGATTCCTAAGAACATCATGGCCAGCATCATATCAGGTTTAATTGCCCACGCTCCAGGCATAACTAAATGGAGCACCGTCCCAATTCCTAACAACATCGATAAAATAACAAGTGTTTTTGTCTTCATCTTCTCTCTCCTCTTCTCATCTAAAGCTCATTTCTTTCCTGACGTGCACTATTGCCGGCAGCGAAAGGTTAAGAATATTTTATCATAGGAGCAGATGTAAAGAAAGGTAAAAAAACTCCTGTAAAGCCAGGAGTTTACAGTCGAATCGCTTGGTTTATAGTGGAAGCGATCTGTTGAAGATCTTCATTTGAATATTCAGCTTGATGACTGATAAATTTCTTTTTAATTCCATCATTCTTATCATAACGAGGGACAAGGTGGAGATGATAATGAAAGACTTCTTGTCCAGCAAATGAGCCATTATTATTGATTAAATTTAATCCTTTGAGGTCAAATTGAGATCGCAGGGCCCGAGAGATCGCAGGAACAACAGAAAACAATTTTTCAGCTGTTTCTGTATCTAAATCAAAAACATCTTCTTTATGTATTTTTGGGATCACAAGCGTATGTCCTTTAGTCACTTGACTTATATCAAGGAAAGCCAGGACATCATCATTTTCAAATACCTTTGCTGAAGGTATCTCACCATTAATAATTTTGCAAAATATACAATCACTCATCGATATCACCTTCCATTTTTTATCAGTTTAACACAGAATAGGGATCAAAGGCTAAAATCGCGATGTCCTGCCAGCAGGTTCAAAGTACGACATCTTGTCGTTTCACCTGCACTAGTACGTCCTGTACGTCGCAACGCCTTTGTGATCAACATCATCCTGTTGGCCTAAATAAAAAAACGTGCAAGGTTTCATAAGAAACCTTGCACTGTGAAGGGATTTGCGGGTTTTTAAGGAAAGATTCTCTTTGTAAGTTATCTCCTTTTACGGAAACAACTTAATAAAAAGATTTTCCCGACTTTCCATTACCATGCCCAACGGAACCATCTCCCTTGTCGATTGTCAAGTTTGATTTATCCAATATTCATGATCAATGTTGATCGCTACTTACTTTCCAATGATGTTGATGTCTTTCGACTGTTCAACTTCTTTCCCGCTCCTTCATCCATTATAATAGCCAGATCTGCAATTGTTCATACTGGTAAAATGAGCCAATCTTAAAAAAGGTTTTTTTAAGGTAGAAGAATCAGCAATAGATGAAATAATTTGGTAAACTAATGTACATAGAGAATAAAGTGAAACTTCAATCAGTGGTTTTTTTCATCCCCTATTGATTTCAGAGGATCAAAGGCTAAAATCGCGACATCCCGCTGGTAGACTCAAACGCGACGTCCTGTCGCTTCGTCTGCACGAGTACAGCCTATATGTCGCAACGCCTTTGTGACCAACATCTTATTGGCCTGAACCAATCGGGCTTTTACGGACAGTTATCCCACCTATGCTACTCCGTATTCTCTAAAGCCCTGAGGTGGGAGGATTACTGCCCGTTAATGCGGGATAAAAGAGAGGACGAAGGGACATGCCTTTACTGGATATAAAGAAAGTAACAGGTGGATATACAAAGAAACCGGTTATTGAAGATATTTCTTTTCAAGTGAACGCGGGCCAAATTGTAGGGTTAATTGGTCTAAATGGAGCTGGGAAAAGTACAACAATCAAACATATTATTGGATTAATGGAAGAACGCGCAGGAGAAATCACTATTAATGGTATATCATTAAAGGAAAAACCAGAAGAATATAGGAAGCAATTTTCTTTTGTACCAGAAACACCTATTCTTTATGAAGAGTTAACATTGGAAGAACATTTAAAATTAACTGCAATGGCTTATGACCTTCCTGAAGAAGTATTTAAAAAGCGAATGACACCGTTATTAAAGGAATTTCGTCTTGATCAGAAATTAAAGTGGTTTCCAGCTCATTTTTCTAAAGGAATGAAGCAAAAGGTCATGATTATGTGTGCTTTTTTAAATGAGCCCTCTTTATATATTATTGATGAACCGTTTGTGGGACTTGATCCTCTGGGGATTCAATCACTTTTGGACCTTATGAATAGCATGAAAAGCAATGGAGCGGGGATTTTGATGTCCACCCATATTTTAGCGACAGCGGAGCGGTATTGTGATCGTTTTATTATTTTGCATAATGGGAAGATTAGAGCCAATGGAACACTAGAGGATTTGCGTGAAGAGTTTTCTATGAAGAATGCGTCTCTAGACGATATTTATTTGCAATTGACAAAGGAAGAGATCGATGAAAACAATAAATGAATTGTGGAAGGAAAGAGTACAAGCCTATATAAAAGAACTACAGAAATACATGAAATACATGTTCAATGACCATTTATTATTTGTCATCATTTTTGGCGGGGGAGCTGCATTATATTATTATTCTCAATGGGTCAAGACCCTGCAGCCTTCATTTCCTGTAGCGATTATTATGGCAATCCTGTTGGCCTTAGTTTTATCCGCAAGTCCGATTACAACACTTTTAAAAGAAGCAGACATTGTGTTTTTGCTTCCGCTTGAGACAAAGCTTAAACCATATTTTAAAAAGGCAATTACTTTAAGTTTTGTTACCCAAATTTATCTGATTGTTTTTGTAGTTGCCGCATGTATGCCGATGTTTGTTCAAGTAACAGGCAAAAGCTTTAAGTGGTTCTTATATTTACTTTTCTTAACAATCTTATTAAAGTATTGGAATTTATTAATTCATTGGTGGATGCTCAAAATAGCTTCCTCATATTCGCTTATTTTCGATTGGCTTATTCGGTTTGCGGGAAGCGGACTCTTGCTTTATTTTATTCTAAATGACGCTTCGTTTTGGTTTATCGGTGCTATCTTATTTATTATCGCCGCTTTTTCAATCTATGTTAGGGAAGCTGCGAAAAATAAAGGGATTAATTGGGAGCGACTAGTTGATAAGGAGCAAGCAAGAATGCAAGCTTTTTATCATGTGGCGAATATGTTTACAGATGTGCCGCACCTAAAAGGACGTGTTAAAAGAAGACGTTGGCTTGATGCTTTGTTTACTTCGATTCCTTATGGAAGTGGCCAGACATACCGTTTTTTATATGCCCGCGCGCTCGTAAGAACGAATGAATATTCAGGATTAATTATCAGGTTGTCTGTCATTTCAGCGTTGATTATTCTTTGGAGTGATCAATTATATTTATCAATTGCGATTTCTTTATTGTTTATTTATTTAACAGGCTTTCAGCTATTTCCCATCTTAAGACGGTATGAAGTGAAAATCTGGACAAATCTTTATCCAATTAAGAAGAGTCAAAAAAATAGTGCCTTTTTACAATTATTATTGAAATTATTACTCTCACAGGCAATTCTATTTGGTATCTGTGCATGGATAGGTGGGGATATTATACATGGTGTCATTGTAGCAGGAATTTCGATTATCTTTGCTCTCCTGTTTGCCCGAGTATATGCGCCTGCAAGAATAAAGAAAATTTTTTCTATATAAATTTGTATAGAATGTCGTTCAGATAGCTAAAAAGGACGACATTTTTAAAAGATTGTGATATAGTGAGCATATGATCGATCATAATAATATCTTTCTAGGGGGAGTCAAGATGAAAGCAGCTAGATGGCACGAAGCAAAAGATATCCGCGTAGAATCGGTAGAGGAACCTGTCATCACAGCGGGAAAGGTAAAAATTGAAGTGAAATGGGCTGGGATCTGTGGAAGTGATCTACATGAATATGCAGCGGGTCCTATTTTTGTTCCAGTGAAAGAGCCGCATTATGTAAGCAAGGAAGTAGCCCCGATTGTGATGGGGCATGAGTTTTCTGGTATTGTAACAGAGATAGCTTCAGATGTAACAAAAGTAAGAGTAGGCGATCCAGTTGTTGTTGAACCAATTCTTGCTTGTGGTGAATGCCCTGCCTGTAAAAAAGGGAAATATAATGTATGTGAGCATTTAGGTTTTCATGGTCTCTCTGGTGGTGGAGGCGGATTCGCTGAATGTACGATGGTAGATGAGCATATGGTCCATAAGATGCCAGAAGGACTTACCTTTGAACAAGGAGCATTGGTAGAGCCGGCTGCTGTAGCTCTTCATGCTGTTCGGCAAAGCAAACTCAAAGCAGGAGATAAAGCAGCTGTATTTGGTGCAGGACCTATTGGTTTACTGATCATTGAAGCATTACGTGCTGCAGGAGCCTCTGAAATTTATGCAATTGAAATCTCGCCAGAACGAGCAGAAAAAGCGAAGGAGTTAGGTGCTAAAGCCGTTATTAACCCTATGGAAGAGGATGCTGTTCAACGCCTGCTTGAATATACGAACGGTGGGGTAGATGTGGCTTATGAGGTTACCGGAGTTCCAGCTGTTTTACAGCAATGTATTGATTCCACTACATTCGAAGGTGAAACGGTTATTGTATCTATTTGGGAAACAGATGCTTCAATTCTTCCAAATAATATTGTATTGACGGAAAGATCTGTGAAAGGAATCATTGCCTATAGAGATATTTTCCCAGCTGTAATGGAATTAATGAATCAAGGCTATTTTCAAGCGGAGCAGCTTGTTACGAAGAAAATAGTCCTTGATGATATAGTGTCTGAAGGCTTTGAAGCATTAATCAAAGAAAAAAATCAAATTAAAATTTTAGTGAAACCTTCTATTTAAAGGAGAAAAGAGGAGTTCTGACACAGAGAATTCCTCTTTTCTGTTTAGTGTTATGATTTAGCAGCTCGTAATGCAACAAGGCCCAGTGTTTTTGCGGCTGCAAGCATCGCTTTCTCATTAATATCAAATTTTGGATGATGATGGGGAAACGGCACAGACACACCTTCAGGCTTGGCTCCAGTAAAAAAGAACGTTCCTTTCACATTTTCTAAATAATAAGCAAAGTCTTCTCCCGTCATTTCGGGAACAGATTCTTCTACATTTTCAATATCCGGAATCTCATTAGCCCATTGAGCGAGCCATTCTGTTTCCTCAGGATGATTCACGACGGCTGGGTACCCTTTATGATAGTGAAATTCAAAATCGCAATCAGCGGCAAGACAAGTGCCTTTTGTGATTCTTTCTAATTCCATTTCGATCATGTTTTGTATGTCTGGTTTGAATGTGCGGACTGTGCCACCAAGGATGACTTGATCGGCAATCACATTAAAGGAATTTTCTGCCCGAAAATACCCAATCGAAAGGACAGCAGATTCAATCGGATCTACTTTCCTACTAACAATTTGTTGTACATTCATCACCAATTGAGAGGCAATGACAATGGAGTCTTTTGATTTATGTGGTTGTGCACCGTGCCCTCCGTAACCATTAATTTTAATTTCAAATCGATCAGCTGCTGCCATAATCGGCCCCTTACGATAGGCGACTGTACCATATGGAACAGTTGCCCATAAATGAGTACCGAAAATGAAATCCACACCAGCCAAACAACCATCATCAATCATTGGTTTTGCCCCACCTGGGGAAAGCTCCTCGGCGTGTTGATGGATCAAAACATACTCTCCGGCAAGCTCATCCTTCATTTGAAAGAGTATTTTTGCAAGGACAAGCAGGGTGGCTGTATGTCCATCATGCCCGCAAGCATGCATCACACCAGGGGTTGTCGATTGAAAGGGAAGGCCGGTTTCCTCTTGAATGGGTAAAGCATCGAAATCAGCTCTTAAAGCAATGGTCTTCCCAGGTTTCCCGCCGCTTATCTTGGCTACGACTCCATTTCCTCCCACACCAGTACGAACTTCTGTTACTCCCAAATTCCGATAATATTCCGCAATATAGGCGGCAGTCCTTTGCTCTTGAAAGGAGAGTTCAGGATGTTGGTGAAGATATCTGCGGATTTCAACCATCTCATCATAATGTTGATCTAGCTTTTTAAATAACATCTCTTTCAATTTGTTCACACACCTAACATATGGTATTTTATCTTTTATTCTGCAATCTCTATGGGTTCTGATTATTTCTATATTATATCAGTATTTTATAAATATTTGTTTATTAGTAAAAAAAGTGAAATTTCATTGAGAGAGCGACCAATATTGTTGACTCCTGAAAAATATGTATTATAAAAGATTTAACCCAGAGAGTTTAAGAACTCTCTGGGTTAAATGGATCTTCTTCTAATTCTTCTATCTCGTCTTCGGAAACAATATACGTATACGTATGAGGAGGGGACGAGAACATGTTCCCTAGGTGCTGGGGGATTTGAAATTTGGTGAAAGTGGGGGACTTTTCCCAGCGTACATAGAAGCTTTCGCTTTGCCACAATGTCATGATGATATAGGTTTCACTTGATAGTGGACGTAAAATCCGCGCCGCTATTATCCCTTCTTCCTGTTTGATGAACGTCAGTTTATTTTCAAAATTATATTCAAATAATGGTCTGTTCTCATCGCGAACAGATACACAATGGCATGCTACAAACCCTTCGCTTGCAAAATGACCAAATGCATCCATCGTCTCGTACTTCCGCGGTGATTGGAAGAGCGAGGCTTTATTTGTTTCATGCCATAGCTCTGCTGTACGCATGTTTTGCATAAGCATCATTTTCTCGGCAGGATGCTGCTCCTTGAGTTTTTTTAAATACGAATATGTTCCGGCGGTTATATACATATACATTGTTATCACTCCATTTGTCATATTCAATAGGGTACCATGGTTGCTGTATTTTACCCATTGTTATCGAACTTGAAACAGAATTCCTCTTGTCTGTAGGTTTAAAATCTCCCGCAATATGGACAAAATATGAATAAAAAGTAGTGATGAAATCGGACAATTTTATGACAAGCGGCTCTAGTTGCTATACTTTGCTTGGTAAAAATAATATAGTTAGGACAACCACTACTATTTCGTATTAAGTAAATTATAGCATGTTTGCGAAAGGCGGATTTATATATTTATGACAAAAATAACGAATAATACATTTTTGCGAGCGGCAAGAGGAGAGCGAGCGGAACATGTACCTGTTTGGTATATGCGGCAAGCCGGCCGATCACAAGCTGAATACCGGAAATTAAAAGAGAAATATTCTTTATTTGAGATCACACATCAGCCTGAGTTATGTGCGTATGTCACAAAGCTTCCTGTTGATATGTATAATGTTGATGCAGCGATCCTTTATAAAGATATTATGACTCCACTTCCAGCAATAGGAGTCGATGTTGAAATCAAAAGTGGCATTGGACCTGTTATTGATCAACCGATCCGATCGAAAGAAGATATTGAAAAGCTAGGAGAAATTGACCCAGAGCAGGATATTCCTTATGTATTAGACACGATCAAGCTTCTAACAAAAGAACAACTAACTGTTCCGTTAATTGGGTTTGCAGGAGCGCCCTTTACTTTGGCAAGTTACATGATTGAAGGAGGACCGTCGAAAAATTACCATAAAACGAAAGCTTTTATGTATGCTGAATCACAAGCTTGGTTTCTTCTAATGGACAAGCTTGCGAATATGACTGTTCGTTATCTAAAGGCACAAGTGCAAGCTGGGGCAAGCGCTCTACAAATTTTTGATTCATGGGTTGGGGCAGTGAGCAGGGTGGATTACCAGACCTATATTAAACCAACAATGGAAAAAATATTTAAAGAAATCAAAGAAGTAAATGTACCATTGATCATGCATGGGGTAGGAGCGAGTCATCTTGTACTGGAATGGAATGATTTGCCGCTTGATGTCGTAGGGTTAGATTGGAGATTACCGATTTCAGAAGCGAGGCAATTAGGAGTCACCAAAGCCGTACAAGGAAATCTTGATCCAGCTGTACTGATCGCGGATTGGTCTACAATTGAAACAAAAGCGAAGGAAATCCTTGATCAAGGAATGCAACAACCAGGCTTTATCTTTAATCTCGGCCATGGTGTATTTCCAGAGGTAAGTCCAGATGTTTTAAAGAGATTGACGAATTTTATTCATGAATATAGTAAAAAGTAAGCTTAGTTAAAAGGAACGAGGAGTGAAGGAAATGAGTAAGAAAAAGATCGGTTTATTAGTCATGGCATATGGGACTCCCTACCATGAGGATGACATCGAGCGATATTATACACATATTCGCCACGGTCGAGCCCCTTCAAAAGAAGCACTAGAAGATTTACAAAATCGTTATCAAGCTATTGGCGGAATCTCTCCACTAGCTAAGATCACAGAACAACAAGCGTATGGCTTGCAAGATCATTTAAATGAAATGCAAGATGAAATTGAATTTAAAACGTATATAGGACTAAAACATATTGAGCCTTTTATTGAAGATGCCGTGCAGAAAATGCATGAAGACGGAATAGAAGAAGCTGTTTCTCTTGTACTTGCACCTCATTTTTCTACTTTCAGTGTTGATTCTTATAATAAACGAGCAAAAGAAACTGCGGAAAATTGTGGCGGTCCGACAATCACATCTATTGAGAGCTGGTATACTGAACCTAAGTTTATTCAGTTCTGGGCAAACGAAGTGAAAGAGATATATGAAAATATGAGCGAGAACGAACGAGAAGCAGCTTGCTTGATTGTTTCAGCTCATAGTCTTCCAGAAAAAATATTAGAATTTGGCGATCCTTACCCAGAGCAGTTGAAGGAAACAGCTCAATTGATAGCTGAAACAGCAGGTGTAACGACTTATCATGTTGGCTGGCAAAGTGAAGGAAATACACCAGATCCATGGTTAGGCCCTGATGTGCAAGATTTAACACGAGAACTTTTTGAAAGTAAAGGGTATAAAGCATTTGTGTATATTCCAGTTGGCTTTGTTTCGACTCATTTAGAAGTTCTTTATGACAATGATGTGGAATGTAAAGTAGTGACAGATGAAGTAGGGGCTTCTTACTACCGTCCAGCTATGCCAGATGCTCAGCCTGAATTTATTAATGTATTGTCTACCGTTGTTCTTAAGCATCTTGGAAAAAATTAAGAGGATATTCAAAAAGTCTGGTAAAAATGGCACTGCGGGATATAAGGATCTTCGACTAAGTACAGTCACGTCCTTTTGTCGAACGTCGATGTCACTACATACGCGCAAGCTCGTTGGCTTGTTGCTCCGCTCCTTGGAAAAGAAAACCACTTTTCCTACTTGCGATGCGGATTCAGAGAAGCTTTTATGTGCTCATGTATCAGGAAAGGATCTTCCGTTAAAAATGCCCCTGTCCTGTGGGCAATACGGAAATTAGTACATCCTGTACAAGTCCGGCTCGATCTTTCGACGTACAGGATGTACTAGTGTCAGCGCCTTTAGCGGGCGGGTCCTTTTTAACCTCCTTTTTGAACACGTACTATATTGGATCGATAAAGTAGGCGATTGTTTATGAATCAACGAAAGAAAAAAGTGGTGATAGTCGGTGGAGGGATCACCGGCTTAACTTCCGCTTTTTATTTGAATCAAGCGATTAATCAGCACCAATTGCCGATTGAATTGACACTAATTGAAGCAAATCATCGGTTAGGCGGTAAGATACAGACAGAATATAAAGATGGTTTTGTGATTGAAAAAGGTGCTGACTCCTTTCTTGAACGGAAATCAGATGCTAAACAGCTAGTGCAGGATGTTGGTTTGGCACATGACCTTGTTAGGAATACCGCAGGGAAGACACATATTGTGGTAAAAGATCAAATGTATCCCATGCCTGTTGGGGCTGTTATGGGAATTCCTACAAAGTTGGGGCCGTTTTTGAAAACGGGTCTTTTTTCAGTACAAGGAAAAGTGAGAGCAGCATGTGATTATATTTTGCCGCGTTCTAAAGTGGAAGGGGATCAATCGATTGGCAGCTTTATCAGAAGGAGATTAGGCGAAGAGGTTGCAGAAAATTTAGTGGAACCTCTATTATCTGGTATTTATATTGGTGATATGGATCAACTAAGCCTCCTATCTACCTTCCCGCAATTTCATGAAGCCGAAAAGGAACATCGAAGTTTAATTCGTGGATTAAAGAAAATGTCGAAGGAAGCTGGGCAAGGGACCTTGACGAGTAAAAACCAAGGTGTTTTTCTTACCCTAAAAAATGGTTTACAATCATTGGTCGAAGCAATTGAAACACAGCTTAAGGATGTGACAATCCTAAAAGGAATTGCAGTAAAAGAAGTAGAAATGGTGAAAAACACCCATTATGAAATGAAATTAAATGATGGGAAATCGATTCAAGCTGATGGGGTGATTCTAGCTCTTCCGCATCCAATGATGCCAGAATTAACGCCAGCTGAAAATTATTTAAGAGACTATACAGATATGTCAGCGACAACCGTGGCTTCTGTTGTCACAGCCTTTAAAGAGGATGCTATTAATCTAGCAGATGGGGTTGGGTTTGTTGTGTCTAGACATAGTGGTTATACGATTACAGCTTGTACATGGACGCATAAAAAATGGCCGCATACCGCACCTAAAGGGATGGCCCTCCTTCGTTGTTATGTGGGACGAATTGGAGAAGAAACCGTTGTGGACCTTTCTGATTCAGAAATTGAAGAAATGGTTTTAGAAGACCTAAAGGAGATATTAAACATCACAGAAAAACCGGAATTTTCAATTGTTACAAGGTGGAAGAAGGCCTTTCCCCAATATAATGTTGGGCATCATCAACGCATGAATGAGCTGAGCGAATCATTGAGTAAAAAAATGCCTGGTGTATTTGTGACAGGGAGTTCATGTGATGGCCTTGGATTACCGGATTGTATTACTCAAGGAAGAGCGGCTGCTGAAAAAATGAAGCAATTTCTTAATTGATGAAGAATGGCTTGCAGATATGTGCGATGAAAGATAAAAACCAAGCAAAGAACAATGTGATACTGCTCTTTGCTTGGTTTTTAATGTTTTGCAGCTGATTTAATATCTTTTAGTATTTGTTTATAAGGCACATCCTTGTCAGCAGGATAATCACTAATGACCTCACCCTTTTTATTCATAAGGAAAAATTTTGTGCCATGAATGACCTGGTCATCATTTTCAGGTTTGACGACCCATTCTTTGAAATTTTTAAGAGCATAATCTTCAATCTCATCTTGGCTATAGCCAGTTAGAAAATGCCAAGTTGAGAAATTAGCTCCAAAAGATTCTCCAAATTTTTTTAAGCCTTCCGGGGTATCAACTTCAGGGTCTACACTAAACGAAACAAAATGCACATTATCTATCCCTGCATCTTCCACTTGTCTTTGAAGATCACTCATATTGGCTGTCAAGGTCGGACAAATGGTTGTGCAATTTGTAAAAATCAAATTGCCTACCCATACCTTATCTTCCAAGTCTTTAAGTCCAAAGCTTTGTCCTTCTTGATCCGTATATTGGAAATCTTCTAATGGCCTTCCTTCTTTAGCTGAACAACCTGCGATGACTAATAAACAGGACAATAAAAGTAGCATTCCATATTTTTTCATCAAAAAACCTCCAAACCCTCCATGCTTCCATTATCATTATAGCCAAAAATATGAAGGGAATGGGCATTTATGCAATCTGTTCAGAAACTTTTCATAAATTATCGTTTTTGCTTATACATTTAGAGGAAATTATCAATAAAAAAAGAGAGGATTGGAGGGGACATACAATCGATCTAGAAGCGATGGACCGACTGAAGGGGATGGGGAATAATCGAGGAACAGCCTGTTAAAAATTGAAGCCTCACACAACACAAGCTAAATCACTTAGGAGCCATGGCTATGCTGCTTAGATTCCGATATTTGCGAATCTTTTTTCCTTGACTTTTTTCTTTTTTTCTTTGTGCTAGTCATACGCAGCACAATATAATTGATTACTTCTTCAAAGATAGCTAGTACTACAAATGGTGTAAGAATAAGTAAAATCCATTTCCACATTTAGATCACCTTTTATGAGAAGTCATTTTGAGAATCTATTATTATGATTGATACTATTTTAACATGAAGTTCGAGAAAACAAGCAATTATTTTTTAGAATACGTAAACGATTTATCAAATAAGAAAGACGAAGAGTAGATTTATAGCTTGACTCTTCGTCTGATCAACCATCATTTAGTAAAAGTTGATTTTACATGCTCCACTGGCTTTACAATGATCACATTTAATTTATTTACCTGTTTACAACCGTCTAAATCAGTTTCACTCAATATTCCTAAATCTAAGGCAGATTTGATTTTTTTATTGTCAGGCCGTCTTTGGATTAACTCATTTAATTGGAGAGTTTCCAATCTTTTAACGGTTTCTTCTTGTTCATATTTTTCTATCGTGCGAATTTGCCTTTGTAACATATATTCATCTACAGTGACCTCGCCTTTCTCATGATAGCCCAGAAATAGGTCGAAGTAATGGTTGAATATGTTCTTGAGTTCGTCTAACTGTTCTTCCGTTCTCTTTTTCTGCTCATTTAATTGATAATAACGCACAAGCATTTCTTTTGTTATCACGGGCTGAGAGTCAGTCATCAAAATCGCTCCAATCTAGAATAAATTATATAAAAACATATGGGATAGAAAAGAAATTTATTCCACGTAAGAAGAGATAACCCTAACGCTCTTCAATTAATATATCCTTTTTCCTATGCTGTTTCATAGCAATAGAGAGGAAGTATCGTTCTTTTTACCTGAATTTCCCAGAAACAATCGCGCGTGAGCTTTTGATAACGTATACTGAACGTTGATTATGGCTATAGGGAGGTTTTGAAGTGAAGAAATTTTTGCGAGTAGTCGGAAAAATCATCTTCATCTTATTTGCTGTGTTTGTTGCCTCTTCTCTCTTAATTGCTGGAGGATTTTGGGGTTATCAAAAATACAAGGATTATCGACTAGAAAAATATTTAAAAGCTTTACCAGAGGATCCGGTGATTTCTACTAATACGATGGCTGAATTACATGGTGATGAAAAAATTGGTGAGCAGAAGATGACCATCCAAGAAAAGGTGGATGCAGGGTTAAATCCATATGTCGATGATACTTCAGGGAATGGGATATCAGATTGGGATGCAATTCATACCTATCAAACAGATCCAAAAAAATTTTCAACCGCTGATGACGGAATTAGTGATCTGGCTAAAATAAAAGAAGGGCTTGATCCCACAGAGCCTTTGGATAAGAACACCATTGATGAATTTAATATTGAAGATGAAGCATTAGATGTAACGATACATACAAATGATTTAAATGCGAAATACCATTCATTTATTGAACCCTACCAACAAGATGAGCTAGACGCTATTTATGAACCAGTTCGTCAACCTGTGCAATTTTTTAATTACAATGGGGAAGTGGAGCTAAAGCTTCCACAAGATGTTAAAAATCAACAAGAGTTAAAAGCTTTTTATTTTGATTTTAATAAAGAAGATTTTGTGGAAATAAAAAAACAACGCGTAGAGGATGATGCTATCTTTGCGACGATTAATGACTCATCTCCAGTCTATATCCTTAATCCAGATACATATGAAAGAATTGAAAAGTATTATTATTTCCGGGTGTCTGGTTTTCAATTTAGCCGTGCTGTTGCAGGATTCGATCATAAAGTGTTTATTTTTAAGCGTGCTTGGCGTGATAGCGACGATTTTGTAGAGGACAAATATGAAGATGAGGAATATGGGATTACTGAGTTATCGATTGGAAAAATTGGTCCTATATCTGCAGCTTTCTTAGATGGGGTATATGCTTTATTGGATAAAATTTTTCAGCCGCTTGATGAAACTGATAATAATTGGCTCGCTCGTGCTCTTCTTGATTATGGAACCGTTATGGGGACACCTGATTATGTCAAAAAATATTCAATGCCTTGGATTTTTGATGATGAATTTAATCAGGAAGAAGTGTACTCAGCTAAAGTGATTGATACAGGCTTTCTTTCCAATGCGAATGCCTTCCGTTTCGGTAATATGTTAACACCGCTTGGAGATGGAGGGATCTGTGCTGGAATTGTACGTGTGATTGAACGGGTTTTTAATCAGGAAGAGATCGAAACGGAACTAAGTTATAAACCCGAAACGATTAAATCGTGGTTAAGAGAGCTTTTGGGTAGTACTGATTATAAGTCGTTATCCTATGACTTAGAACCTCAATTAGAACATTATCCTTTCTTAGATGATGGATATCTGTACGGCTATCGTTTTACAGATGACCAAATTTCTTATATTGGAAAAGAGACATATATTGATGATGTAACGATTGATCCAAGTAAGATTGATGAGCCGGATCAAACATTAGTGAAAATGTTAGAAACCCAATGGATCTATGCTAATGAATTTATTAACTATACGACAAAGCCATATGAATCTTCGAATATAACTATTTTAGATCAAGTGGAGGACGCTTTAGCAAATGGAAATGTAATTTATGCTTCTTTGCATAAAGAGTCAGGTGGGCATGCAGTGAATATTTATAAAATGGAATATGACGAATTTGATCCAAATCTCATCCGCTTGTACGCCTATGATTCGAATTTTCCATATGGTCGATTAAAACAAGAGAAAAAGCGGGAATTGTTTATGAATATTCATAAGAAAAAAAGGAACACAGAAAACGGAGTAGAGGAGTATTTTCAATTTGACTATACACCATTTTCAAGTAAGAACTATTCCTACAATAATACCGAAGATGATCATGAAATTCGCTTTTTCGTCAATGATCAAGCTTTAAAAGGGAAATAACAAAGGGGCTGTCGCAGAATGCATAATATGCATTTGATGACAGCTCTTTTTTCTATGTTAGGTTGCTCCTTTTTGAGATTCACTATCTTATTTTTGGTGGTAAAAAGAAATTGTTCGTTTTTTGGCG